>JALSQH010000208.1 GCA_026985515.1 bacterium | reverse complement strand
GTGTATTCGCCTTCAAGAACTTCAACTGTCCCCTCGGTCCATGTAAAAAGGTCATATAGAATTTCAACTATCCTCTCGGTAATCAATTCTGATAACTGCTGATCAGAGAATCTTTTTGATAGTACAATGGCTTTCCAGAAGCTTATTTTCTTTTTTCTCGCAAGTTGGGAGAATTTTGCTATTTCATCTTTTGAGAGAAACTTCTTCTTGTAAAACCAGAGTTCCAGTCTATCTATTTTTGCATTGGAAGATGCACTTATAATTTTTCCAAACATAAGGGAAACACTTTTCCTCGTATCTCCTCTTGATGCAGAAAGAGTCCCATTGAAAGAATCAAGATAGGCTTTTGCAAGTATCTCAAAAAACCTCTGATTAAAACTTAAATGATAGGTCACACCCTGATCCTTTTGGATTTTTCAGTGTCAACATGCTCTCTGAGATACTTCCTGTAACTTTTCAGAAAAAATTCCTTTTTCAGTCTGCTGAGTTGGTCAAAATAAAGGACACCATTTAAATGATCTATTTCATGCTGGAGCACAACCGCAAGCAATTCCTCACCTTCAATAGTAACTTCCCTCTCATTTAAATCGAAACCCTTAACCAGAACTCTGTAATTTCTCTCAACCTCTGCATTCATCCCGGGTACACTGAGACAGCCTTCCTCCCAGACTATCTCCCCTTCCCTCTCCACAATAACAGGATTAACAAGGATAATTGGGTTCTTTCCCCTATCCTCTCTGGGAGCAACATCAACCACTATTAATCTTAAATCAACCCCCACCTGATTGGCAGCAAGACCAATACCAGGAGCTTTATACATTGTTTCAAGCATATCCCTCGCAAGATCATTGATGGATGAATCTATGTTTTCAATTTCTCTTGCTTCCTGTCTCAATATCTTATCTGGAAAAATTTTAATTTCTCTCACACTCATTTTATCCCCTCATTTTCTCGAGTTTCTTCACCTCTTCAAGTGCCTTTTTGGCATAAACGTAGTTAGGGTCCACTTCAAGAGCCTGGGTAAGATACTTTTTGGCAAGAATATAATTTCCAAGATGTTTATACATCTGACCAAGGTAGAAGTAATTGCGGGGCTGGTGCATCTGGAGATTTAGTGCTTCTTTCAGCATCCTCTCAGCTTCATCAAAGTCAGGTTCATACCCTTCTATATCGGTGAGATCGGTAAGTGCAACAGCAGTGTAGTAATCCGCCTCAGTGGGGTCATACTTTATGGCTTCCATAAACTTTCTATGTGCTTCGTGAAGTTTGTTGTTCCTGTACAGCTCTTTTCCCTCCTCAAAGAGCTGTCGGGCGTATTTTTTCTTTAGAAGATTCAAAGCTTTTTCTGTACTTACTCCGCTTTTTATGAGACCTGCGTAATATTTTTTTAAATCTTCATCCACTAAAAATGAATATGCTTCTGTTATCTTTTCAAAAATTTTCTCACAGAGATCTGCGACTTCTTCAGAAATAAATGCAGGAAGAAACTCTTTTCCAAATTTACGTGACAGCCTTGAGTAAGCTTCTATTATTTCTTCCCTTGTAGCATCTGGAGTTACTCCGAGCCATTGAAACAGGTTGGTGGATTCAAATTTATTCAGAATTTCAACAAGTCTTTCCTTTCTGTATAGATCCTCAGCAGTTTCAAGCATCTCCACAGGTTCAATAAATTTCAGAACCATCAGAGCATAAACAGTCGTCAAAATTTCCTTTCTGGAATAAGGCAGTTCTTTTATAAGTGTTTTCAGATTCTTCTTACCATCAATGGCTTGTAGAATTTCAATGCCAGATTCCGTTAAAGGAAGAGAGGGTAGTTTGAAAAATGGACTCTTTATTTTTTTGAAAACAGCATTCAGTGTGCCAAGCCTCTTGATTACTCTTTCTTCAGTGTAGTTTCTGATAATACCATTAAAAATAATACTTGCCGGATTCTCTTCAAGGGTTATTACCTCCTGTGGAAGAGATGATCTCTCAGTAAAAATATACCTCCCTGACTCCCACTGAAAGAGCGAATCAATTATCTTTCTTACCTGTTGTATAACAAGTTCATACAATTCTCCAGCAGTAAGAATATTCATTTTAACCAGCACAAGTCCAACCTTTTTGTTGTACTTTTTTGCAAGTCTGAGGGCTTCCTCCAGCTTCTCTTTAGAAACTTTTCCACTTTCATAAATTAATCTTCCAATCCTATCCTCAACAGCGTTGGATCTTGCAAAAACCGGATGTCCTCCAAGAAAAAAAACCACCTTTCTTATGTTGCCATTCTCAACCTGCAATTCTCCCGTTAGCTTTGATTCATATATTCTCATGAGTATTTCCGGAAAATCAGTTTTTAAAAGATTTCCTTTAAGCATTTTTCCTTTGTTTATTTTACTATCCCGATAACTTTTTGTAAACCTTTTCAGCTATCTCAAAAAATGTTTTCGCTACAGGATGCTCAGGATCCACAAGAACAATAGGTTTACCCTCGTCGCTGAATTCTCTCAATGTGGGATCAAGTGGTAATTCACCCAGGAGGTCTATGCCAGCCTTCTCAGCAAGTTTTTTGGCACCCCCATGGCTGAAAATATCAGTTTTCTTTCCACAGTGTGGACACACAAAGTAACTCATATTTTCCACAACACCAAGAACTGGCACATTTACCTTTTTAAACATCTCCTCGCCTCTCAGAACATCGCTGAGAGCAATATCCTGTGGCGTTGTAACCATTATTGCTCCATTTAACTTTGATTTCTGTGCCATTGTAAGCTGGACATCACCGGTTCCTGGAGGCATATCAACTATCAGGAAATCAAGTTCACCCCATATTACATCATTTATAAACTGCTCCAGCAACTTATTTACAAGAGGTCCCCTCCAGATTATTGGAACTCCTTCCTCAACAAAAAATCCCATCGAAATAACTTTCATACCATCCTTTTCGATGGGATAGATTTTCTTGTCCTCTGTAGCACGGGGTCTTTCCCCAACAAGGCCCAGCATAAGAGGTACATTTGGACCATACACATCCGCATCCATTATTCCAACCTTATGTCCAAGTTTGTGTAGGGCGGCAGCAAGATTAACTGCCACAAAAGTTTTGCCAACTCCACCCTTACCTGAGGCAACTGCAATAAGATATTTGACACCCGGTATGGCAGACTGTCCAATGAATGGATTCTCAGCCTCTTTCCCCCTGGTTGGTTCTCCCTTTGCGAGATTTATTTTGAGATCAAGTTCCTTTACCTCATTTCTCAATTCCTGATAGATTACATTTGTAATGGATTCCTCAAGCTTTTTGGGGACTTCAGGATCCTTTGTTACAACTTCAATTTCCAGTTCGAGCCTTCCATTGTCATAATTAATTGATTTAACCATTCCAAAAGAGACTATGTCCCTTGAATAACCAGGATACTTGACCTTTCTCAGCACTTCTAAAATTCTTTCTTCCATTTCAGACTCCTTTTTTTAATTTTTAAGAACTCAATAACCCAGCCTCTTCTTTGCTTCCTCAGACATCATATTTGGATTCCATGGAGGCTCCCATACCAGTTCCACAATGGCATCTTTAACACCAGGTATTGAAAGTATAGCCTGTTCTGCCGCCATCAGAATCTGGTTCTGAAGTGGGCAACCTGGCACAGTCATTGTCATTTTTACCTTCACGACATTATCATCTGTGATCTGCACATCATACACAAGACCAAGATTCACCACATCCATACCAATTTCTGGATCAATAACACCCTTTAAAACTTCAAGGACTTTTTCCTCTGTAATTTTTTCCATAACATCCCCCTTTTGTCAGGTTATAATACTGTATTTCAATTTTTTATCCACTTTTATTCTAACAAAACTGTTTTTACCTTCTTGGTCCATCACTTTCACTCTAACTTCTCCTCCCGCAGGCGCATCACTGTATCTTGCCACAATTTCAGAAGCATGACGGATTTCTCTCTCCGTCAGATCACCAAAAATAATGGCAGTGGGTCCCGGAAATTCCATGGTCTTAAGCGTTACATAATTTCCTGACATCTCTTCTAACCTGCTATTTTCTGATCTGTTTCTCCCCACCACAAGAATAGATCTGTCTGATAGTTTGATGTGCCTTCCAATTTTCATAATTTCAACCATCTCCCGTGTCAGATTGGTTGCCCCACCTGCAATCCTTATCCACTCCTTCAGCTTCCGGGAAAAACCTGGATCGGTGAGAAGACACCCACCTGAAGGTGAATTGAACTCATTCAGTTTCCACAATTCTGCAAGTTTAAGCTGTACTTTCCTGTTCCGTCCTTTGATAGAAAGGAATTTACTTCTGTTAATCCTGCCAGACAATTCCACACCCGTGGGTCTGAAATAAAAAGCTGAAAGGGGTCTGATCACCATGCCAGCAGTGTCACTCTTTTCTTCAATCTGCTTCACTGCATACAGGGTCTGAGAAAAGGGCCTCTGCCCCAGTACTTCACCTGTAAAAATGAAATCCGCCTTTTCCTCCTGCATCTTCTTCTTTGCCACCCTGTACATCAGTATTCTGCAATCGATACAGGGGTTCATATTCTTACCAAAACCAAATCGTGGATTGTCAAGAATTTTTTTATACTCTTCAAAAACATCAATCCTTTCTACCCTGAAGTTAAATCTCTCTGATAATTTCTCAAGTTTTTCAAGATCCTCGGAGATAAAACCTGTATCGATGTTGATTCCCACAATATCCACTCCCTGCTCCTTCATCAAATAAACGGCAATGGCACTATCAAGACCACCTGATAATAGTCCAATTCCTTTCACACTATTTTCTCCAGTTCCTTTTCTCCATAAAAAATAAGTCCTTTTACCCCTGTAAATTGAGGCTCTCTCACAACAATAACCTTTTCAAATTCACCGCTTTCTTCAAAATATTTCACAATTGCTCTGTTCAGTGCAACCCCACCAGACAGCACAAGAACAGGTGAATAAAGCTTTTTAACAAGGTAAAGAGATCTTCTGAAAACTGACCAGTTTACACCTGCAGCCAGCCTTTCAATGGGTACCCCCTTTATCATTTTGCCCACAAGTTCTGTTTCACCAAATGTGGCGCAGGTTATATCCAGTTTTTCCGGGTTCTCAAAGTAATTCCCCATCTCCTCCAGAGGTATTTCAAGTATCCTTGCCATGTTTTCAAGGTATCTTCCTCCCCCTGCTGCACACTTATCATTCATAATGAAATCATCAATTATTCCTTTTCTGACTCTTATTACTTTTGTATCCTGTCCTCCCATATCAAGAATCGTGAAATCATCTTCATCTATTTCACTTCTTACCCCCCAGAAATGAGCTTCTATCTCCGGAATAACCTTCACATTCTCCCATTTTAACTGATGTCTGCCGTATCCTGTTGCAAGTGCAATGAAGTTTTTTACATTCTCATCAAAGTAATTCACAATCACTCTTGATAGATCCACTCTACCATTTTCAGCAGGCATAATATGTTTCTTTATAAAGGCAATTGTATCAACAACTTTTAATGAAAGATCCTTCCCTTTTTTCAAGGCCATCTTAACATTCCTGCTTCCAGCATCTACTGCGAGCAGAGGTATATCGATTTTACCGTCCCCATGGTAAGTGTAGTTATTTCTTTCCCCCCCACTTTTTAAACCTGCGCTTTTTAAAAATGATTCAACCCTCACACGAGTTGCTTCATCCATGGGACCGGGAAGATCCCCTTCTACACGCAGCACAGGAATACTTATATTCTCAGAGAAGAAGAGATGTTCATTTCTGTGAAAGCAGAATGACTGAACATAATGAATGAGAATATCAATTCCCCTCTTTTTAATCTCGTCTTTAATTCTTTCCAGTCTGTAAGAAAGCTCATAAGGATATGAGTAGGTATGGTAGACATCAATGATATCACTGAATTCCCCTACTCTCCCGAATTCTTTTGCAGTTTCAATGTATACTACCTGTACATCATGTTCTTCCAGAAAAGAAAACAGGTCAGTGAACATGGGTGGAATGCCTATGACTCCTGCCCTGATTTTTCTTCTCAAAGATGGCCTTTTCTCAACTGTACATAAAAATGAATCAATCTCCTTCTCAAATGATTCAGGATTTCCTCTCATATCACTTCCGGAAATGAGATATGCCAGTAACTCGTTACCATTGATCTTTCCCTCTTCAATCGTAATTTTTTCCAGCATAAGGAGCTTGCTCCTTATTCGCGAAAATCTGTTAAAGACACCCTCCACATCACTCCAGGTCACACCAAATCTCCGCATAAGACTTTCCACTTCCTTTTTTAAATCATCTCTGTTCCGGGGATATGGATAGAAAAAAGGTATAACCTCCACCCCTCTTTTCTTTAAAATTTCACCCATAACATGATTATTTGAACAATCACCACTCACAACATTAACCACCTTATCAAATCCGAATTTAAGAGCAGCAGCAAAAACCCCCTTTGTCCAGCCGCAGGTGGTTCGAGACAGACCGGTTTCATGGGCAAACTCTATAAGACCCTGAGGTAAGTGAGAATTTATAAAAAGATTGTTGAGATCATAAACCCTGTACTCTGCAGCATAGAGAACTTCAATGGGCAATGTCGAAGATATACCTATCTTTTTCATACCAGAGTTATTTTAAATATTTTACTAAATTTGTCAAGAATTATTTTCTGGCACCAGCCATTTCTGCGAGAGAAGAAAAACTCAGTGATCTTGCGAGAAATTCATATCTTTCCTTCACAAGGTTCCTGCCATTTTCCAGGGCATTATTCAAATCGTCCATATAACTGGCGAGAACCTCATCTGAATAGGTTGACAATTCGGCGGATAGGTACCTTTTAAATGATGAGAGATCATCTTTAAAAAATGATGGATACTCCCTTCTTACTTCATCCATCCATCCAGATTCTATTTCCACAATATCTTTTATTATCCTTCTGGTAGATCCGGGAAGTCTTCCATCCATTATGAGGTACTTTTCTGCTACTGGATTTCTTCCCTCCTTTTTCAGAGAGACAAGATACCTCCAGTAGAGGAAAAGGGTCTTTAATGACCAGGTTTGAAAAGTGACGGACCTGATTCTCTTGAAAGATTCTTCATTTTCCTGGCAGTAAGTTTGCTCTGTTTTCAATGTCTTAAACCAATTAAGTTCAAGTGAAACTATAGCTTTTATCAATCTGGATTTCAGTAAGCTCTTCATTTTTCAATAATCTTACTGAAAACTTCAGGTTTATACAAGAAATTTTCGTTTAGCCATTGAGAAAAAATCTCGTAATTTTGTTTCTCTTTTTCTCTTGCAAGATTATATGAGTGAATCATTCCACCAAAATAATAGTTTATCAGAGGAAACAACCAGAGTTCGAAAAAACCACCGTGAGAATAAGAATAAATTAACCCTGCCATCGAAACTGCTATAATAAAATCTTCTCCGATGCCTTCCTTAGCTCTCCCGAGAAGAAACTGTGGAACACCCGGGATTACTCCCAGTTTCCACACCTGTGAATAAAATCTGTCCATTACTTTCAAGACCCTCACCTTCTCCTCTAATAATTCAGGCAACTTATGTGAGATTATTCCCTCCCGTGCACAGAAATTGCTCAGTTTTATTGCCTTTCTAAACTTGAGATTTTTTGCAAGGACGACAATCCCTGTATAACACCACTCAGAAGATGTATACAATTTTCTTGAATTTCTCCTGATTAACTTGAGAGAACCATTCACATTCGCCTCGGCAGAAAGGTAAGCGAGAAAAAGTGTGTATTTTTCACTCTCACAAAACTTCCTCACCCTCTTTAACCAGCGGAAGCTCCTCCCATAGTTCCCATACCGTGCAAAGGATTCAGAAATGAACATTGAGGCAAAACATCTGTCGGTTGCAGAGTTTGAATAGAAAAACAATTCTTTCGAAAATGAAATCGTGTTAAAGTAATCTCCCCTCAAAAAGGTCTCTTCAATCAATCCCCTATCACCCCATGCAAAGAGATAGTTACTTATCAGGAGGAAGGAGAAGATCAACTTTTTCAAGGTGCAGCTCCCTGTAAAATGGTAAATAGTGCCATTCAGGAGGATCAAGGAAATGCCCCTTTATTTTCGGGTAAAAACCCTCCTCAGACCATGGATTATCCCT
>JALSQH010000207.1 GCA_026985515.1 bacterium | reverse complement strand
CTTCTTTTTCATGGTACAAACCTCCTTTTTTATTCGTCAATAATGATCCCATACTTTTCAAGCTCTTCCTCTGTATGAGGATAGGGACAGAACTCATACTCTCCAGGAATGTAACCATGTACGGGACAGATACTGAATGTAGGGGTTATTGTGTAGTAAGGAAGATGAAAATTTTCTGCAATTTTCCTTACAAGTTGCTTCGTGGCCTCTATACTTTCAACTCTCTCTCCGAGGAAACCATGGAAAACCGTCCCACCGGTATAGATAACCTGTAACTGATCCTGATGCTCAAGAGCCGCAAAAATGTCCTCAGTATAATCCACAGGAAGCTGAGTGGAATTGGTGTAAAAAGGCTCTGCTTCCCCTGAAGTAATGATATCTGGAAACTCTTCTTTGTCTTTCCTTGCAAGTCTGTAACTTGCCCCTTCGGCAGGGGTAGCTTCAAGGTTATAGAGATGCCCCGTCTCCTCCTTGAATCTATCAAGCACCTTTCTCATAAAATTAAGGGTTTCTATGGCCAGTTCTCTACCCTCTTCGGTTTCTATTCCCTTACCTATCAGATTGAGTGAAGCTTCATGCATCCCTATTAAACCAATTGTGGAAAAATGATTTGCCCAGTATGAACCAAAGGCCTCCTTTATAGATCTGAGGTAAACCTTCGAATATGGGTAAAGTCCCATTTCTGTAAAGCGATCGAGAATCTTTCTCTTTATCTCCAGCGACGTTCTGGCAATTTCCATATATTTTTCTATGAGATTGAAAAATTCTTCCCTGCTTTTAGATAAATATGCCAGTCTGGGAAGATTTATCGTTACCACACCGATACTTCCAGTCATGGGATTGGCACCGAAAAGACCACCCCCTCTCTTATCCGGTGGCTCAAGTTCAGACGAGTTCCTCTCAGAGGTTGAAAATGTCTTGTTCATTACCGGATTGAATATGTTTGCTGAGAGCTTTCTGGCCTGTTTTCTTATTTCTCTGTTATCAAGCCTCAAACGACAACACATGCTTCTTGCATCATCCGGGTCCATGTCGCTATTTACAAAATTACTGAAGTAGGGAATTCCATACTTGGCTGTCATTTCCCACAGCTTGTTAAGTCTCGGTTCATCCCATGGGAAGTCAGGTGTTATATTGTATGTTGGTATTGGAAAAGTGAAAATCCTCCCCCTGGCATCCCCTTCAAGCATAACTTCGGCAAACGCTTCGTTAATCATGTAGATTTCATCCTGAAATTCTCCATAGGTCTCCTTCTTTCTCTCACCACCAATGATAACATGCTCATCCCTGAGAGATTTTGGCGGAATTATATCAAAGGTAAGATTTGTAAAGGGAGTCTGAAAACCTACCCTTGTAGGTACATTCAGGTTAAAAATAAATTCCTGCATTGCCTGTTTCACCTCTCTGTAGGTGAGACCATCATACCTGATGAATGGGGCAAGAAGTGTATCGAAATTTGAAAATGCCTGAGCTCCCGCAGCCTCCCCCTGAAGTGTATAAAAAAAGTTGACTATCTGTCCCAGAGCAGTTCGGAAATGTTTCGGGGGAGCACTCTCAACTTTACCCTCCACACCACCAAGTCCTCTGAGAAGTAGATCTTCAAGATCCCATCCGCAACAGTAAACACTTAAGATACCAAGATCATGAATGTGAAAAAATCCCTTATTGTGAGCCTCCCTCACCTCCTCGGGGTAGATTCTGTTAAGCCAGTACCTGGCAGTGATAGCGGAAGAAATATAATTGTTCAGTCCCTGAAGCGAATAACTCATGTTACTGTTTTCATTGACACGCCAGTCTCTCTGTTCAAGATAATCATCTATCATATCAAGTGCCTCATCAAAGAGAGATGAAAATTCCCTT
Organism: bacterium; assembly: GCA_026985515.1. GTDB lineage: Bacteria > JALSQH01 > JALSQH01 > JALSQH01 > JALSQH01 > JALSQH01. The sequence goes on along the minus strand of JALSQH010000207.1, from coordinate 12,897 downwards.
ACTCTGCTTCTCTGCTCCCTGTAGAGAATGTAAGCCTTGGCAGTTTTTGCATGACCCTCTTCAATGAGGAATTTCTCAACGAGATCCTGAATTTCCTCAACAGTTGGAATTCTTTCATCTCCATAAATGGCATCCACAGCCGCTTTTACAAGTCTTGCAATCCTAATTGATTCACCGTAATCATTACCCCCTACGGCGCTGGCCGCCTTGAAAATAGCATCTGCAATTTTTGTTATTTTGAATTCAACCACCTTGCCATCCCTTTTCCTGATGTACCTGACATGTCCCATTTTCCCCTCCTTCTAAATATTGTGGTTTATATTTTAGCAACACCATATCTTGTGTTTATATTTTATAGCACAAAAAATTGTATATGTCAAGAAGAAGGGACAAGATATTGTGGGAGAAGGACATATGGACTTTTTAAAATACAAAATTCAATTATAAAAAACGACGCAGGAAAAGCTTTTTGAAAATTAAATACTACTATCTCCTTATTTATTGCCAGAGAGCAAATTTTTCAAGGCATAACACTGTTAAATTTATCAGTTAGCAAAAGAAGCGTAAGAAAATAAGATTTACCTGACCTCCAGCACCCTCACCTCTAAAGTTTTCCCATCAAGAATTCCAATCTTATCTCCCATGCTGAAGGCAAACTGCATATGATCAGGGGAAGGAACAAGATAACCATCATAACCCGTTACATCTATCTCCACAGGGGGTCGGGTGGAGTCTGTTAAGCTGTAGGCATAGATCTTACTAAAACTCCCAAAATCCCACACATTGGGAGAAATATCCCTGTTGCAGTAGATACACTTTTCTGGATCATTCGTTAAACACTTCTTGGTAAAATGAATGGGCACAATTAAAGCATATCTTCCATCACCCGTAACATAGAGCTTATTATCATCCCAGTCTTCTTCGGGAGGAAAATCCACCGTATTTGCGGGAGGGATGTCGGAACGGAGGTGGGTGAGCTCCTTTGAGTCCATATCATATCTGCAAAGACCACCAACAAGATTTGTGGATGAAGAAAGCTCACACTGGAAGTAGATAGAGTTGCCAGAGAAAAAGGGAATGAGATTGATAACTTTCTTAGAAGAATCCAGAGAATAAAAAGAGCTGTCATAAACCATTCGATTCTCCCACTTTAAGGAAGATACACTGAAACAATCAGGATATATTAAAGAGAAAAACTTTATTGCATTTTTACCTTCACCAAAAAAGGAATATACACCCATCAACCGATCTGAGTTAGTTTCAAGTTCCATTCCTATAAGATCAGATTCATTTTTGTAAAAAGAAAAATCTGGCACCTTTATTTTGCGATCCCATTTTATGCAATTATGAAAATAATGTTTTTCCTTATGTAAAAATGATCCATTACAATAGTAACCAGAATTAAAACATTTTACATTTACTTTATTTTTAAGAATCTTACTTTTAAATGACCTAAATGACAATGAAAAGATTTTCCTACATTCTTCATTAACCTTCAGCCACTTAAAATAATTTACAAAATTAGCACCATCTCCAGTTAAAAACTTGGCTGCTAAAATGATATATCTGCTACCCAAAATTACCAACTCAACTTCATCAGTTAGCTCTCCCTCTATGCCAGACACCCCCATATTATCTTCCTCACTTGCAAGCATAATATTAAAATCCCTGAAGAAACTCATCGGTCTATCAAGATATTTCCATTGAAGAACCATACCAGTATTACTTACAGAATATAACTCAAGTTTCCTCCCCCAAAGTCCGTTTTCAGTAAGTTCTGATGGATAATATCCCTTGTCAACCATCATAGTCAGCCACTTATATACAATATCTTCCTTTGTCATTACCTTAAGACCGAATTTGACTTTATCCTGATTAACAAAAAATTTATTGGGATGTTTTTCTAAGTTTTCCAATTTCTCATAGAAATAATTCTTAAATTCCTCTGAAGTTGCGAAATCCACAATTACAACGTATAAGTTACCACCTTTCTCATAAAAATTTTTCAACTTACCTCTAATCAACAGACCCGTAACATCTTTTGACAAAAACATAGATTTTCTTTTGGAGAGATCCAACATATAAAGTTTACTATCTTTTAGATACCATAAATAATTACCACTATTACCTAATATCTTAACAAAATTCTTCCATTGATTGACTGGATAATCTTTATTTCGACAATAACTTCTACCTATCATGTAGATATAACCTCCTGCAGATCCACCATAAATGCTTCCCGAAGTCAAATTCTCAAAGTAGCCAAGGTCATTCTGAAAAACATCTGGTCTATCTTTAAGCAATTCATTGGCTTCAATGTCAGACCAGCCGTTGCTATTAAAATCAACGGTATAAAAATAATCAACAGAAAAAATTGCTTGGGTTTCCTCACCAGGGAAAAACGGGGGATAAAAATCTTCATTATAATGAAACAGGAAAAATCCAGGGGTATTATAAAAATCGGGGCAACAGGATACCTTACTCAGTATTAACATTACTAAAGCAATTATTGGTAATTTTCTTAAATATCGTCTGGATGACATCATTCTACCTCTTTTCATAATATCTCAAAATCTCTTCAATAATTTCACCGACAGATAAAGAATTGGTTTCAGGTAACGAAAAAACTTTTTCGGCCACCAGGGCAAAAGTACGAGGCTTTGACGATAAAAAAGGAATTATCATTCTAACAAAATTCTGTATCCGTATCCTCTCCTCCTCGCTCAATCGTAAGTTCCAGAGTTCATTCGCAAGAGTTTGCGCATTCTTCACGGTTAAGTTATTAATACCAAAAATCTCATAAATAATATCATGAAATTCTTCTTTCAAATCTGGATTATTATCTAATATATTATTAAACTCAGAACTCCATTCATAGTATAAGTTTATCGCTTCTAATCCATAAGAAACCTTAGCAAGATAAGAATCTCTCACCTTTCTAAAAGCATCAATAATGTTCTCTCCAAAAGGAGCCTCGCTAAAATTATATTCTATGGAACACCCCTGGTTGGGAGGAGTATTAGCATTTTTTGGTAAAACCTTAAAATGGGTATCTATTGAATCTGAAAAGGAACTCCCTAAAATAACAATCCTCCCTTCATCTTCAAATCCTACCGGCTCTCCCAAATTAGCTATGTAAAGGAATAAAAATCGTGCAGAAGCATCCACTGGTAAAACCATATGCACCTTAGAAAATATGTCACTCTCACTTTTCGGCATATTACTTCCGATATGAAATTTAAACCAATTATAGGATGTACTATTTTTACCTAAAATTACATACACTTCTGCAGGTAAAGTTAAGTCATAATTTTCCTTTCTGAAATTAGATAAGAAGCCTGTCTTTATTCCAATTTTACCTTTTGGAACATCCATTTCGGAATAATCATAACCTGCTTTGTTAAAATTTAAATTAAAAGATGAGAAGCTTAGAATCACATTAGGATATAAAGAATAGTCTTCTTCTTGAAACAAAAGTACTTTGAATGCCTTTCCTATATCAACAACACCTGCACCATATTCCCATTTGCTATAATTCTTAATTTTCTCATTTGAAGCAGTTTTTATTAAAAGTTCTTTTAATATTTCTGGAGTCAATTGAGGATCGAAAAATTTCAAAATTGCTGCAACAGAAGCTACATATGGAGCAGCACAAGAGGTTCCCCAAAACATCAAATATTTATATATGCTTGCATTCCCTGTATTGTCTACCAAATATGTGGGTACTACTATCCCATCAGGAGCAACTAAACTTAAGTATTTGCCATAATTACTCGCACCATCACGATATTTAATTTCCTCCAGACACAGCTCCAACACACAATATGCCGTTGCTTCTTCCAGCCAAGTTGGCGGGGAAATTACATCTATTCTTATCTTCATTACCAGCACTGGCAACAATCAAAATCTTCTTGGCTGCATCCAATATTGCGTCTCTCAATGCATTGCTCTCCTCATATTTCCAGGATATATTAAGAATATCAACTACATCCTTAGCATAGTTTATGCCTTTCACCGTCCAGGAAACTTTACTTACATTTATATATTCACCTTCTTCCCACCAATGAGTTTTTCTACGATAAACATCTTGAATTGGCACGACACAGCTACTACCAAATGTCAGACCCCATACGCCCTTATGATTGAATGAATCAGCAGCTATCAAACCAGTAATCCAGATTTCATGCTGGTTATTGTCGTTTTCACTGGGATTTCTAATATAATTAGGAATGTACCCATTTTTATCACCTTCAACAAATGTCTTACCAAAACCGCACAGAGAGTGTCTAAGATCCTCATGAGCATCATAAACTCCATATCCAATTACCCCAATTCTCACAGGCCTATTGTATCGATTGGCTCCATATATGGGGAATTCAATGGATTCATTTTTGTAGCCCACTAAAAAATCAAGAACATCAGGAGTATTTCTCGTAAAGAAACCAGTTAAGCCCATATAATTATATTCTGAATAAGTATTATCATCGAGTTCCTTATTTAAAACTTTCTCATGATACTTTCCTTCTACAATTCCTGCTTCATCTATATCCACCCACTCCACAAGATCCGATTCTTCATATTCTTTTCTTTTTTCCATTAACTCATACACATTATCAGCAGTTACTGTCAATGCAAAGATAAGGGTGTCCCAGGATAGAACCTCAACACTCTTAACCCCTATTCTCTTATTAAAATCTATAACCTCCTGCTTGGTAACATCGTCTTTATATCTTACTAACAAAACCGGATTAGGAATCCATCCTCTATCATCATTACTTTTAGTAAAAAACTGACCTACAAAACTTGCTCCTACTGGTAAAAGTTCCTGCTTAAGTTCACTTAAAGGCATATTAGATTTAAAAAATAGGAAATATCCCACATCATCTACATCATATGTAATCCCCAATTCATACAACTTTCCTTCTACCTTCGCTAAACTCCCCTCTGTAACCTTCACCATATACTTCCCTGACTCAAAATAATACCTTATTGTCTCTCCAGTCCCCCACTCATTGTAATAAATGAAATAATTCACCCCCTCATTCACATCCCACAATGCCTCATTATGGCCATCAATGAAAAGTCTCTTACTTATAATACTCCCTTTGAACCGGCTCCTACCACATATCCTAACATCCCCTTTGCTGATAATCGTCCCTGAAAAACTACTTTTTCCACATATCCTTACATCACCCCCAACTACAACTATTAAACTCGCCGGATCTCCTCCATAATTCACCTTACTCTTACCCAGAACCTCAAAATCCCCTTTAACAAACAATGTTAACAATGAACCTACCTTGACATTTACCTTTCCTCCCATCCTCAAATGATCAAAATAAAAAATCCCTTCCTGAGGTGAAGAAATACTATACTCATTAACCCACCTTAACCTTCCCTTTTTATGGTGATGACCTTTTTCATATTCTAAATATCCAAAAAGATCCTCTCCAAAGTTCCATTCATCGTTATTATTATCAAGTGACGCCTTATAAATCCAATCCTCAACTTTCTCAATAGCATCGCAACTGGAAACTATATCTACACTCTTTAACTCGCCTTCAACTTTATTTCTGCCAAAATCCCAATAGTCTGAAAGATTGGGGAGATAAATATCACCTTCTATCCTATTTTTACCAAGTATAACCACACTTCCTTCTGATGAAATTTTACCCCATGGATTGGTAACTGCATCTGCAAAACTGTAACCTCCAACCAGATCCTTTCCCCTTATATAAACAGCTTCACATCCAACAAGACCATTTCCTGTATCAATACCCCTTACCTGATTTAAAAACTCAAATGTGGCTGAATTCCCTGAGGTTGATCCCACAATCAAGAACAATAAAATTATCAATGAATGACTGACTGAATGAATGAGGAGATAAGCTTTTGAAATTTAACATTTTTCATTTCGACCTCCCCTTCTTCTATTTTCAATTATATCTTGACAGAAAAAATTTTATTTGTCAATGATTAACATATGTTAAATCAACAGGTTACATAATTTATTTTTAATCTTATCTATCGTTTTTCTGATTCTGTAGCCCTCTAACCACATCAATTAAGCTCTACTTTTCTTTTTTAAACTTCTAAGGAAATTCAAGAGAATTATCTCAAAGCTTCTTAAACAACAGCCATAAGTAGAAAACCATGCTTACCAGTCCATAAAGGAGCCAGAAAAGGGGATAGTAGTAAAAAGGCGGGAGAGGAAAGGTTATCTTCATAACCTGTGGCTGAGCAACCAGATCAAGGAGTTTAAAATCCCATTCAGCGGTGTCTTCAGTGGTGACGGTGGCATTGGTAGAAATAATCCTGGTTGGCACCACAATCCTGAAGCGGAAGTGGGAGGCTAACAGCAGTTCCCTTTTAATCAGGGGAGATTGTTTCAAATTGGCGATAATTCTCCCAAACCTCGTCATATCTATGAAGCGTCTGAAATTGACATTTCCATTAGAAATGGATATGTTAATTTTCTGACCTTCAAAGAGCCCGGATAACTGGCCCGCTGAGGAAGATTTTACATAGAAATTGGTATGAAAGTGCCAGTTAGCGGTGCTTTTATCAAGATACCACTCCATCAGCTGAACAGAAGAGGGAAGTTGATTTATCACCCTGTGTCTTGGTTGCATCAATAGTTTAAAAAACTTGCTTCCTCCCCTGGCCACCATCTGGCGAAAAATGGTGGCGGGAGCACGCAGATCAATGGACACTCTGACCCATCCAGATGGGAAAATGTGAATCGTTTCCTCATACTGGATACATCCTGAAAGTAGAAAAATCAGAAGAATGGAGAAAAGAAGTTTTCTAATAAACATAATGTCTGCCGTAGGGCCTCTTGGAGACAGGCAACAACTTTATGAAGGGCTCAGACATTATCTCCTCAAAATCAAAATTAAGCTCCTTAGCAAAATCTTCAAGAACTTCCCTGAGAAACCTCATATCATCTTCATCAGGTTCCCTTATTCCAACTTCTTTACCAAGCCTGTTCTTCGGGACGTGCCCTCTGATAAAAATTGCACCTCCATGCATTCCTGTTCCAACATAATCTCCCGTGATGGGTATGTTCCCTCCGGTTATACCAAGAAGAATCATCCTTCCACCAGCCATATATTCACCAAAAAAATCACCCGCCTTCCCGCCAATTACTATTATGGGAATCTTGTTGAAATAACCCTTCATATGGATTCCCACCCTGTAACCAACATTGTCCCGTATGTACACCCTGCCACCTCTCATACCATAACCAAGAACATCTCCAGCCATACCTTCAATAATGATCTTACCAGAATTCATGGTGTTGCCGACACCATCCTGGGCGTTTCCATGAATTCTTATTGTTGGTCCATCCATGAAGACACCAAGATCTTCCCCTGCGGTACCTTCCACCTCAATATAAACATCTTTGTTTTTCAGCCCGGCACCTATGTATCTCTGACCATTAACATTTACAAGTTTTATATATTTTTCACCCTTTTCTATTTCCCTTCTCACTCTTTCATTCAGATCCCTGTAGTAAACACCCTTTGCATCTATTACCACCATTAATCCTTCTCCTCCTCTGTAAACACCAGTACAGGTTCACCGGCAGGTGGGGCGTAAACTCTGTCAAGATCTGGCTCAACCTCCCTTATGCCTGCTTCCTCACTTGACATGTATACCAGATCATCCTTCTCTCCCACAACCAGAGGTCTCAACTTCACCCTGTCGTTCAAGCCCATGAGTCCATTATGAAAGGCAAAGAGTATTGCAAAAGGACCATTGAGAACAGCTGACCCATAAACAGCCCGCAATGCAGTGTAAGCTTCCCTCTCATCCTCATCCATTTCATCTATATCCTTCCAGAAGGGAGGTGCGAAAATCTTTGCCGCTATCTCAAAGGGAAGCCCATGTTTCCTCACAATGAGGTCCATCAGGTAAGCCACCACCTCCGTATCAGTATGAAGGGTTAATTTGTAACCAAACATTTCAAGGTATCTTCTATTTATTCCGTATGAAGAGATCTCACCATTATGTACAATTGCCCAGTCAAGAAGGGTAAAGGGATGGGCACCACCCCACCATCCGGGGGTGTTTGTTGGAAATCTGTTGTGGGCTATCCAGATATACCCATCATACTCGTCAAGTCTGTAGAATTCGGCAAGATCCTCAGGGAATCCAACCCCCTTGAATGCACCCATATTTTTCCCGCTTGAAAAGACATAGGCTCCCTCAATTCTATCATTAATTATCATCACAACCCTGACAATATAATCATCATCCATTCCTCTTAAAAGCTCAAGTTCCCTTTCCTTGGGGTTATTGGCAGGAAGAACAAAGTACCTTTTCAAATAGGGACTCCATTTTATCTTGTCTGTTTCCCTCGTCGGAATATCCTCCTCATGCACCACTTCCAGATTATCCCTCAGGAATTCCTCAGTTTCATCTATCGCTTTGAGGGAATCATACATGATATGAAAAGCATAGAAGTCTTTGTAATCAGGGTAAATTCCATATGCAGCAAATCCACCACCAAGTCCGTTGCCCCTGTCATGCATATTCGCAATTGCTCTCCTGGCTATCTCTCCATTTATCAGCCTCTTCTTTTTGCTTATCACACCAAATAATCCACAATTTGATATATCCTTTACATAGTTCCAGCTCATCTCTGCTCCCTCAATATGGCTCTCTCCACATCTCCAGTCTGTATTTTTTGGGAAGATATGGATAGTCAAAATCATCCTTCAGTAGATGCTCCTTAAAACTTGTTACATCAAGTTTCCTCTCAATGAGATAACGAAATATTCCAACTCTATCCACAGCCCTGAGGAAAAGAGCACCCACAATTCTGTCATTCTGAATCAGAATTCTTTTGTAAATCAGCCTGTCAGGATCAAAATAGGTAAGCTCTTCAGAACCCTCAGGAGGCTTTATGAAACCGTAAGAAATTACCGGTATATTGGCAAATTGAAGGGAGTTCATTGAAAGGGCACCGGGGAAAACTCTCTCTTCACCTGCCATATTAAAACCGGCATATTTACCATGAGCATAAGCAACTGGAATTATGGGTATCACCATTTTTATGCCAGTTATAATCTCCTTTCCCTGCGCAACATCTCCAGCTGCATAAACATCCGGTATATTGGTTTCCATCAACTCATTTACAACAATTCCTCTGTCAATTTCTATTTTTGTATCCATTACTATATCGGTCCTTGGCCTGACACCCACTGCAATGACAAGAATATCAGCAGGCAACCTCTCACCACTTTTAAGCTGAACCTCTTTTAACTCACCATTCCTGTGGTAAACTTTTGTGATCGTATTGTTCAGATAAAATTTAACTCCCTCCTTTTCGAGAGCGTCTTTTATGATATCTGAAGCTTTTCTGTCAAGAGCCATAGGGAGAATTGTATCAGCAAGCTCAACAACCGTGGCCCTTTTTCCCATATGAAGGAGACCATCAACACATTGAAGGCCTATCAAACCTGCACCAAGGACCACTATATTTTCAGCATCTGCTACAGCTTCCCTCAATTCATCAGCATCTTTCCATTTTGTAAATGTGAAATACCTGATCTTTGCCAGATCTTCTATTCCCGGAGGGATGAATGGCTTTCCTCCCGTGGCAAGAAGTAACTTATCATATTTTATCTCCTCTCCATCTTCAAGTTTCACCTCTTTTTTCTCAAAATCAACAGAAACAGCTTTTCTACCCAGCAGAGGAGTCACGCCATTTTTCTCATAGAAATCGCGGGGTCTGTAATACATCATATCTTCAGTTACCATACTGGCAAGATACTCATGAATCAGAGCCCTTGTATATACGAAATGAGGTTCATCTGAGATCACAACAATCTCGTTGTCCTTATCCACCCTTCTGATCGCTTCAATGGCTCCAGTGGCAGCTATGGAGTTACCTACTAAAACGTACCTCATAATTTTTGATCTCCTCTTTCTCAATGTAGATCAGAGCTTCAGTGGGACATGCCATAACACACGCAGGAATTTCTCTGTCGGGACAGAGATCACACTTATGTGAAATAGCAGTTCGCTCAAGACCCTTCACATTTCCCCTTGTGGGATTTCGGGAAATTGCCCCCCACGGACATGCCATAATGCACATCCAGCAACCAACGCATTTATCTTCATTCAGGAGAATTCTCCCATCCTCTGCAATATAGAGACTTCCATTTTTGCAGGCTTCCACGCATTTGGGTTCCTCACAGTGCCTGCACATCATTGAGAAAGATACACCAGCGCCGTTATTCCTCACCCTTGTCCTGTTCAGTGGCTTTGGCTTACCAGCTTCAAGGGCCTCATGCGGATCAGGGGTAAAGGCACTCCACTCCTCATTGAAGGAAAGCCCCTCAACCATGTATGCCAGAATGGGGTCTTTCGTTTCTGAATGTTCAACAATACAGGCAACCTCACACAGGTGACAATCTATGCATCTCTCTTCAATGGGAAATACTACTTTCATTTCCTCACCTACTGTAATCCTGCGTGTTTTATACCAAGAACATCAAGTTCTTCCTGAGTAAGACCCACACCCCTCAATTTCAGTCTGTTACCCCTCAGTGATTCAATGGAGTTAACCCCCATAAGACCAAGCATCTCCCTTATCTCAATTGCCCAGCCTCTGAGAAGGTTGTAGAGCTGTTCAGCAGCTATGTCAACATTTATTCTCTTTGCAAGATCTGGCCTGTTGGTAGTGATTCCCCAGGCACAGATCCCTCTGTGACATTGTTGACAGAGTGTGCACCCTACAGCAACCATGGCAGCAGTTCCAATGTAAACCGCATCGGCGCCCAGGGCGATTATTTTAACAATATCCGCACTGCTCCTTATACCACCTGCTGCTATCAGTGAAACCCAGTTTCTTATGCCTTCATCCCTCAATCTCTGATCCACCTGAGCAATGGCAAGTTCTATTGGAATACCCACATGATCCCTGATAATTGTTGGGGCGGCTCCAGTTCCTCCTCTGAATCCGTCAATCACAATGATGTCCGCTCCTGCCCTTGCTATTCCACTGGCAATGGCAGCGACATTGTGAACCGCCGCAATTTTCACCGACACCGGTTTCGTGTATCTGGTAGCTTCTTTGATGGCGTAAATCAACAGCCTCAGATCCTCAATTGAGTAAATATCATGATGCGGCGCAGGAGAAATGGCGTCAGACCCCTCGGGAATCATCCTTGTCCTTGAAATGTCTGCCGTTACCTTTTCACCGGGGAGATGTCCACCTATGCCTGGCTTCGCACCCTGTCCAATCTTTATTTCCACTGCTGCCGCTGCTTCAAGATAGTCAATATCAACCCCAAACCTTCCTGAAGCAACCTGGACTATTGCATTGGAACCAAACTCCCTCAATTTCTGATGTAGCCCACCTTCACCGGTATTAAAGTATGTTCCAGCTTCCCTTGCTGCAATGGCAAGGGCTGCCTGAAAATTGAAATTTATTGACCCATAAGACATGGGAGCAAAAATTACAGGAACCTCCAGCTTTAACTGGGGTGGTATCTTTTCCTTAAGATGTAATTTCCCATTCCTGAATTCCACCTTTACAGAATCAGGCTTTCGCCCCAGAAAGGTTCTCAATTCCATTGGTTCCCTGAGAGGGTCAATGGAAGGATTGGTAACCTGTGAAGCATCAAGGACCATGTGATCAAAATAAATTTTATAACCTTTATCATTTCCCAGACCAGTCAGCCTCGCAGCACCAAAATCTGCCTGTTTCTTTATTGCCTTGATCGTTTCTTCTCGCCAGTTTTCATTTTCTCTGTACTTTGTATCATTTCTTTTAACTGTAATTGCATCAGTGGGGCAGATTGCCACACACCTGAGACATCCCACACAGGCTTCATCTTTGTTGTATATTACATTCCTTACCGGATCATAAAAAGTGGCTTCGTAGGAACACTGCCTGACACAGGCAAGACATCTTATACATTTGTCATTATCCCTTACAACGGTGTAAAGCGGGTAATCCTGATGATATTCCCCCTTTTTGAGACTTCGCAGTTTAAGAGTTTCTCTCGCATCCTTTTCTTCGTAAAACAACATCAGGGAACTCCATTATCAAGTAAGTTAAGTTAAAATTGAGCATTGTTATTATAAGGAATATGGGAAATTATGTCAAATAATGGGACTTATCAGTAAGTTCCAGTAAAAACCCACCCTCTGTAATTTGATGAACCAGTCACAATAAATCTATCACTGTCAATGAACCTGACGGAGGAAAGGGAGCATCTGTGCTGTTCCCCATCATCGGGACAATTTTTGATTATCTGTGATTCTTCTGTGAACTCCTGGCCGTTAAAATTTACCTTTTCTATCAGATACTTGAATTCTGCACTGCCGATAACCAGAATCTTAACTGGGTTACTGCCAGCAGCACTTATTCCATCAAACACATAATCGACAGATGTTGTTGCAGTGGGGCTAATGGGGAAAGAAATATTCTGCCATATTGCAGTTGAGGAAATCGTGCCGACAAAAGTTCTCTCATTGGTTCCATATTCATCATCAGCGTCCTTCCCGATAACAAAAACTGAATCGTTATACTCAGGTGATACAGCCATTTTACCAAAGCCAATGCAGAACCTGATATCCATCAGATTATTCGTATTGTCCATAACATTCCCAATATCTGGAACCTCTCCATATGCAGTGAGACAACCAAATTTAAATGGTTCTGATGACTGATCCTCTGTGCTCCCGGATACAATAAAGTGTCCATTCAAAATCACGAGATCATTGTAGTAACTGCTGACACTTCCAGGCTGTTGATCTATCAAGCCCCACGAGAGACCGGTACCATCAGATTTGATACTTCCAGCCATTCTCACATCTATTGTGTAATTCACCTTGCCATAACCGACGAAGAAAACGTCATTACCATAAAGTTCGACG
>JALSQH010000206.1 GCA_026985515.1 bacterium | reverse complement strand
CGACGCCTCTTATGACAAACTCTCTGTTTTCAATATCAGAGCCAAATGTTTTCTCCCATTCAATTTTATTTGAAGTGACACTGTACTTCCCGACATAGGCATACTTATTTCCATACTGACCAGCAAGGTAAAGGGCGTTTTCACCCGGGTCATACACCGTGTCGTTTATGAAGAGATTATCTTTCAGCTTGAGAGATTGCACCACCTTCCCACTATTTGAAAGGACTGCAAGGGTTGAAGAAGAATTATACATTCCTGTCACAACCAGACCGGACTTCGTAATATTGATCGTTTTTACATCTGAAAATGCGGGTAAGAAGATATTAAAGCTCTCTATCTTCCCAGTCCCACCGCCGCCATTTTCATCGTTACCACCGGTGTCTGACTGCACTCTGCATCCAACAACAACCAGAATGAGGAGAAAAATGAAGTAGTTTCTCATAACAAACCCCCTCCAGAGGAGTCAGGTAATTTTAACATAAAAAAATTTTCAGGCAAGAAGAATTTTTCCCTCTTTTCCCATTTCTGTTATAATTGAGAAAAAAGGGAGGTGGAAATGGTAAGGAAAATCTTGACCATTTTTATTGCACTTCTCATCGGTGTAAATCTTTACGGTTACAGTGACAACACCACAGAATCCGCAAAAGGTGTCACAGTTCCTGTTCAACCTCCCGCAAAAAGGGTTGAAAGAGCCCTTGGTTTCTACACCATATTCCAGGTTCATCACCATCGAATCTACTTCGACGCAGGAATGAATGAGAATATTTCAAAGGGGGACAGGGTAAAAATTTACAGACAGCTAATTATAAGAAATCCTCTGAATGGAAAAGTGTACAGGAAAAAGATGATTATTGGTGAGGGGAAGGTAACCCACGTTGATATAGATTTCAGTATTGCTAAAGTAAAGTGGTATAAAACGAAAATAAGAATAGGAGACCTTGTAAAGGTTGTGGAATTCAGGAAGCAGGAAAAAGATCTCTTTGAAAGGCACGAAATCAGGATGTCACTGGAGTACACAGATTTTTCCAACCTCAGAAATTACACATGGGGATCCATTGGGTTCTACTATGCAAGAAGTGGTATAAGATTAAGATATGGATTCTTTATGGATTATGTTCAGGTAAGACCCAGGAATTCTTTTGATAAGATCGCCCTCGTTAAATATGTTTTTCAATTCAGAAGCTTTTCCATAACCCCGATACTTGGAATAGCGGGCAGCGATGTCACATGGGGAGCGAAGGGGGATCTCTACCTCGGGAGAATCTACTCCACTCACCTTCATTTCTATGCATCATATATCAAAAATGTTGGTACCTGTACAGGAATCGATGGTACTTTCAGGTTATCAAAAAATTTCCTCATTAGCAGTGATACAAATATTTCCAACTATCCTGACAACAGTAAAGAAAAAAGGATTTCTTCTCAGTTGAAGATAACAGGAATCTTTGAGCCCGTAATTTTCACCATAGGTGGCGGTTTCGGAGGAAGGAGTACAGACCAGCTCGGGCCTGTTGTTTCCCTTACAATTGGATTTTTAACAGGGGGAGAATAACTACTTTTTCTCCCCTTCTTTTTTACTTCCCTTTTCCTTTTCTTTCTCCTTTTCAAGTTCCTTTTTGGACTTGAAGAGTGAATCAGGTATCAGATCACCAATTGATGAATGCTTCTTTATATAAACTCCACGGGCCGGGAACTCCAGCCATACAACCTTACCTCTATCTTCAATTTTTACAGGTTGATGAATCACAAAGTCCACAACTTTATTTCCTTTCTTATCATAAATTTTCACAAATCCGATGCTTTTCTTCTCCACCTTATCATCGGGTGATTGTATCAATTCGCTTCCATACTGGCCATTGAGAGTTGTAAGGAATTTGTAAACTTCGTTGGGGTCATGCTCAACGCCCTTTTCATCAAGCCATCTCCAGTCCTTTGTCCTGTGCAGGTGTACCTCTTTTGAAAACTTTCTCACAGCAACACCTGTTATCTCATCGGCAAAGAAATCAGCAATTTTCTTTGACCTCAGGCTCTCCACAGAGGGAAATAACTTCTCCACATCATACTTCCTGATTGTAAAAATTGGCCTATATCCCACGACCATTGCATAAAACTCATTTTTTGGTTTTGGAGTCTCTTTCCCGATCAGAAGAACTGCTTTCTGACCCGAATCAAGAAAAACCTCTAACTTTTTCTGGGGATGGTCAAGTCCATATCTCTTTATATCCCTTTCTGAAGGCTCATTGATTACAAAATCGGCAAGGGTGACATCCCTTATTTTTCTGAGAAGATCTCCCACATTGCCAGAATCTGCTATGTCATTAACCTTTCCCCTGATAAACCAGACAAGGTTTTTCTCCTTGGCCTCTCCCGATTTTTCAACCTCCTCAGGATACTTTTTCTTCTTCAATTTTGAAATAAGGGTATAGGAATCTCCGCCAATCTGGGTAACTTTTATCCTTACTATTGCACCTGAACCTGTGGCGGGTTTCTGAAAGAATATTTTGAACACCTTTTTACTTCTGTACCCATTAACCTTCTTTCTCAGAGCATAGAGGAAACCAGTTCTTACAAGATAAACTGTTTTGCTTTCGGGATACTTGTAGAAGATCTTGGATGAAGTTGGCAATCTCCTTCCAATCTGCAGGGTCACCTTTTTCCCATCAGAGGTTTCAAAGGTTATTTCATACTTCGGATGATCAAGCTGGAAGATTGAAAGATCCTTTGGATTATTTGTCACAATTTTCTCATATTTTCTATCCCTGAAAGCATCAATAATGTTTGATACAGAAAATTTATCGGCATAATCCTCCACTGGATAAACAATCCACCAGTACTCTCCCCTTTTCTCCAGCACCACTGTGGAATCTGGTCTCTTTATGGTAATCTTTTTCAGCTTCTTAAAATCAAGCTTAACCACCCTTTTAACCTTTTCCTCATGTTCTCTGTGCTGCTCTTCCTTCTTATTCATCCAGGCCAGGTAACCCCCAAGGAGTATCAAAATTACAAGGGCAATTACAATTCTTCTCAGCATCTGTTTACCTCCTCTTGCTCCACACAAAGATCCCCAGAAGAATAATCAGTTCAGGAAGTATCAAAACGGAAAGATAGAACATATTTGTCATCTGCTCCTCAGTGAAATTTACCCTTGAGTACTTTGTGCTTTTTGGTCTGATAGTTATGAAATTCTCCTCACCTGCAAGCCAGTTAACCATGTTGAGAAAGAAATCCATGTTGTAAAAAGACTGTATAAACTTATTGGTAACGAAACTTGAATTTCCAATCACCACTATTCTGATGCTCTTCTGTTCCTCATTTTTCCCCTTTTTCTTCAAATCCTTCTCCACGACCATTGCAATTGTGAGGGGTCCTTTTTTATCATTCCTGTCTATTTCTGCCTGATGTTTCTCAAATAATTTCTTCAGATCAGTCTCACCCCAGGCAGTGGGAGATGTTTTTGCAATGGGGGTAATTTTCAAATCGGTGTAAAAAGTTTCACTTGTTACTCCTTTGGGTGGTTCAAACTTTTCAAGAGATCTTGCCATTGGAAAAATTGTGCTTTTTCCATCCATACCTTTAGTTATGGGATGGATCCCATAATCAGTGACAATGGGAAACACCCCAAGCTGTGGACCTCCAAACAGCTTCACGCTTCTGTCAATTATGATGTCATTATCAAGGATGACTCCCCATTTTTTCAAATATGCTTTGAAACCTGCATCTTCCATCGGGTCAATCATAAAGATAGCGGCGCCACCATTCTTTAGATAATCCGTAATAACTTTTAACTCCTCCGGCAGGTAATCCTTTGATGGACTTGCGATAACAATGGCTGACGCATCGGAAGGGATTTTACCCTGTTTCAGTATGGAAAACTTCTCAACAACAAAATTATCATCCTGAAGAGCCTTTTTCAAAATTGAATACCCCTGTGCAGAATCATCATCAATGGAATGCTCACCATGATCTGTAAGAAAGTAAATCTTTTTGTGCTGACCCTTCACGAGTTTAAGAAGTGCATTTGTGATTCCCTGCTCGGTGTTCTCGGTGGCTTTGAAAAACCTGTCTTTGTACACCACAACAACAGTTTTATCCCTGTTAACCTGATATTTTTCGGCAAGTTCGGGATGCTTCTCAGGATCAACAATTTCATAGGACAATTTATCACTGGCGTAGTCGTAAGTTTTTAGAAGATCTTCGAGGGAACCTGCATTTCCACCCTCGAAGAAGGCCAGTATTACCGTCCCTTTAGGAACCATATTTGCAACCTTTCTGCTTTCGGGAGAAAGGCTGTAAATCTTATTGGCAGTAAGATCCCATCTGTGAGGCTTTTTGTAAACAATCAGATTAACAATAACAATTATTGCAAGAATGATAAGTCCGTAGATGATCGTACCTGTACCGTAGCGGGTTGTTCTTGATTTTACCATTTCTTTGAGGGAGAGAAAATTTGTGACAACATATATGGCTATCAAGAAGGCACCACCTATTATGTGAAATTCGTTATAGAGGTTAAAGCTGCCCGAAATTACGAGAGAGAGAATACCAAAAAGGAACAAAACCAGCCCAGATATTCCAAGAAATCTGTAAAACGCTTTCATCTTCCTACCTCCACCTCAGTGAATCAAGGGAGAGTTTCGTAAAGAAGAGGCCAATGGTTATGAAGCTGAGATAGTAAACCACATTTCTCAGATCAATGAGTCCCTTTCCAAAATCTTCAAACTGCTTTATGAGGGAAAGATAATCAAGTATTTCACTCAGGGTTTTGGAGTTGACTGAAGGTGAAATTATGTTGATAACATAGAACATGAGAAGAATAAGGAAACTGCTAACCGCAGCAACAATCTGATTTTTTGTTAAACTTGATGTGAAAATTCCCACAGCAAGGAAGGATGCACCCATCAGAATTATCCCCAGATAACCAGAAACCACCGGCCCAAATTCTGGTCTGGGATTGCTGTAAGCGAAAAGCTCAATCATAAATATGGCAGTTATTGCAACCATTATCAGGAAAAAAATAAATGCCCCCAGGAACTTGCCAAGAACAATCTGCCAGGTGGAAATGGGTGAGGTAAGGATCAATTCATCTGTGTAAGAATTTTTCTCCTCAGCGAGGAGTCTCATTGTAACAATGGGGGTGAGAATGATGAGAATTACCGTCATATTGTAGAAGAGGGGCTGAATCACCATGTCATTGAGATTCATCCTCATCAAAATATCAGGTCTTCTGAACAATTCATAAATCTTTGAAAGTTGTATAAATCTGGCAACAAGATTGAAGTAAAACCATCCCATAATAAGTGTAAATGCTCCAAGTACAACATATGCAACAGGAGAAATAAAGTAGCTTTTCAACTCCTTCCCTGCCACAATGAATATTTTCCGCATCTCTCCCTCCTTTCTACTGGATGGTCAGACGTGTAAATATCTCTTCAAGGGTCGTTGCCATGGGCGCAAACTCAAGTAACCCTGCACCTGAATTTACAAAATATTCTGCGACCCTGTCTATATTTTCATCCCGGTCAACAGTGAGCATCACCTCGCCTGTATGGGGATTTACATCCACATCTTTAACAAAATCAAATTCACTCTCAACCTGACCAGAATCAACCTTTTCAGGGAACTTTACCCTTACCCTGTACCGAATTACCCCTTCCCCCTTTGTTGTGAGTGCCTCAATGGAATCTGCAGCCACAATTTTCCCGCGATGGATTATGACCACATCGTCACAGGTATTGGTAACCTCTGATAATATGTGGGTACTAAGGATTACAGTGTGGCTCCCTGCAAGTCCCCTTATAAGTCTTCTCACCTCAATTACCTGGTTGGGATCGAGTCCAATGGTTGGCTCATCCAGTATGACAACTGACGGATCGTGTATTATTGCCTGGGCAATCCCCACACGTTGCCTGTAACCTTTGGATAATGTTGCAATAACGCTTCTGTACTTCTCTTTAAGTCCCACAGTTTCAATAACATATTCCAGTCTCTCATTTAACTTCCCCTTAGGCAACCCTTTAAGTTTGCCAACATACCTGAGGTATTCCTCAACAGTCAGATCATTATAAAGGGGTGGATTCTCAGGAAGATAACCAACTCTCTTCCTCACCTCATCTGGAGCTTCAAGAATATCATGTCCATCAATAATCGCCGTTCCAGAGGTGGGTGGCATGTAAGTTGTCAGTATCCTCATTGTGGTGGTCTTACCTGCTCCATTGGGACCCAGAAAACCAAGAATGTGACCCTTCTCAACATTGAAAGAAATATTATCAACAGCCACAAAATCTCCATATTTCTTGGTTAGCTCCTTTACCTCTATCATGACCTCACCCCTTTGAGAATTTTGTAGAGTTTAGACATATTTCACTTTAATTTGTTCCCATTACAATCAGTGAGTATGCATCTCTTACAATCTCACTCTTTTTTTTCAACCTTTCATAGCAACTTCTAATTTTATCAGGGGGAAAGAATTTTTCATAATTTTCAAAAAGTTCTCCAATTTCTTCCATATCACAGAAACTTCCTCCGCCACATTCAACTATATCTCCCGCGATTTCCTTAAAATTTTCCATGTGCCTGCCAAAAATCACTGGTTTTTTAAAATTGACAGCTTCAAGAGGGTTGTGGCCTCCGTGTGGTACAAAACTACCACCTATAACTGCAATGTCACCAGCATTGTAGAGAAATGACAACAGACCATATTTATCTACCAGCAAGATGTCTGAATCCTTCTCTGCAGTATCAGAAAAAAGGGAAACCCTCAGGCCCCTTTCAGAAAAATAATGCTTCAACTCATCAAGATAGTTGAGATGCCGGGGTACATAGATCACCCTGAACTTTTTAAAATTTACCTTCTCAACAATAACCTCTTCACCCCTGTGCATGCTACCCATTACTATTATTTTTTTTCTTCTATTTCCCACCCATGCCCTCAATTTTTCCTCAATTTCTTCAGGGACGCTTTTCTCCTCAAAAGATGACAGGTACTTGAGATCCGGGACAATCTTTATTTTACCCGGTTCTATGCCATATTCCACCAAAAAATTTCTCACCCCTTCATCAACAACGAACCATTCATCAACCTTTCTTAACCTCCTTTTCCAGAAAAAAGCTGTTCTCCTGAGCATTGAAATGGTAGAAGATGAAAATTTTACATTCAGCATTCTGATCCTTAAATTGAGATCAAGGGCTGCAGAGAAAAGTCCTGGCCAGAGCTCAGTCTCAAAAACAAAAACCTCTTTCACTCCACTTCTCCTTAGATTGAGGCGAAGAAGAGGATAGTAATCAAAGGGAAAGAGAATCACATCAACATTTTTTTTTCTCAACTCATCATAACCGGTTGGTGTAACAGTTTCAAAAAGAATTTCCTCTCTTTTTTCCTTCCACAATTCCAGCAAAGGAGATACTGTTTTTGCCTCTCCCAGTGATGCAAGATGGAAAAAATAGGTGTACTTTTTCTCTATCTCAGGAGAAATTCGCTTCCAGATTTTCAGTGGATAATCTCTCCTTCTATCCGCCCACACCAGGGCAGGGGGAAGAATAAAAGGGTATAAAAGGCTATTAAAAACCTGGTAGATCATCTCCCCTTCTCCCTGCTATCCAGTCAATTTCTCTCTCAAGCCTCGTCATTTCCTTTTCCAGGAAATTCACATCATCCATGTTCTTCACATAGTATGGACCAAAGAGGAAAACATAAACCCTGCTGAAGGGAGCAGGAATGCAAAACCTGTCCCATGTATTAAACTCAACAGGACGATTGGTGGTTACCAGAAGAAAGAAAATAGGGACACCAGTTTTAAGAGCAAGCTCCACCGCTCCCGGCTTGAATCTGTGAGAGGGACCTGTGGGACCATCAGGAGTTATGAAAATATCGTATCCTTCCAA
Source organism: bacterium (assembly GCA_026985515.1). Lineage (GTDB taxonomy): Bacteria > JALSQH01 > JALSQH01 > JALSQH01 > JALSQH01 > JALSQH01. The sequence goes on along the minus strand of JALSQH010000206.1, from coordinate 5,899 downwards.
AAGGGCTCTGTACAGAAGCTCCTTCGCCTGTTCACCACCCCTTCTGCTCGAACCCCTCACAAATTCATAGCCGAATTTAGAAAGGTATCTCATCAGCATATCTCCATCTTCAGAGGCACTGACAAGGATTTTAACCCTGTTGCTCCAGGGTGTTGGAGGAACAAAGATTATTCTTCCATGCCAGGAAAGGACAATCAGTGGCTGACCTTTTTTGTGGTAGTAATCTGGTGCGGAGAGGTTTACATAGATAAACTTTTCCGTTTTCAACCACAATCTTACAATAAGATAGACAAGATCAGGAAGTAACACAACTTTTAAGAATCTCTTTATACTCTTCATCAATCCTCAAACTGGAGCATGTACAAACGGTGATATTCTCCTTTAAGACTCAGCAATTCCTCATGATTTCCCACTTCAACAACCTTCCCATCCTTTATTACATATATTCTATCTGCTCTTCTCACGGTGGATAATCTGTGGGCAATTACTATGGAAGTTCTGTTTTCCATCAACCTCTCTATTGCCTCCTGTACTTCTCTCTCCGATTCAGTATCCAGTGAACTTGTAGCTTCATCAAGTATTAAAATTGGAGCATTTTTCAAAACTGCCCTGGCAATTGAAATTCTCTGCCTCTCCCCTCCCGAGAGTTTAACTCCCCCCTCACCAATAATCGTGTCATAACCTTCGGGGAGTTTCATTATGAAATCATGGGCATTTGCAATTTTTGCCGCTCTGACCACATCTTCAAAACTGGCTCCCCAGTTACCATAGAGAATATTGTTTTTCACAGTATCGTTAAAAAGAATGGTTTGCTGAGTCACAACGCTGATATTTCTTCTCAGCGAGGAAAGGGAAATCTTCCTTATATCTATTCCATCAATCGTGATCCTCCCATCTGTTACTTCATAAAACCTGGGAAGAAGATTGACAAGGGTTGTTTTACCACTGCCTGTGGAACCAACTATTGCCACCATCTCACCCCTCTTTATTTCCATATCAACTCCCCTGATTATCCATCTATCCTCATACTTAAAGTAGACATTCTCATATCTTATCTCCCTCCTGAACTCCCTTAACTCAATTTCGCCTCCTCTATCAACATCTTCAGGTGGCAGGTCAAGTATCTGGAAAATCCTCTCACCAGCAGCAACTCCAGCCTGAATGAGGGCATTCAGACCATTCATTTTTCTGATGGGATCATATAGCATCATGAGTGATGCTATGAAGGAGAAGAATTCACCTTCAGTCATACTTCCATGTATAACAAGGTAACCCCCGAGGGATATGATGGATGCAACCCCCAGGGCGCCTATGAACTCCATGACAGGATTGGAGAGAGATTGAACTTTCACATTCTTCATTACTATTCTGAACATCTCCTCGTTGGCCTTTCTAAACCTCTTCCTCTCATACTCCTCTGTATTGAAAGCCTTAACTATTTCGATGCCCTTCAATCCCTCCAGAATAGCTTCACTCATTCTTGCATACGACCTTTGAGTTTCCCTGCTGTACTTCCTCATCTTGGAACTGAAGTAGATCAAAGGATAAACTGCCAGGGGAAAAGCGATAATCGCCACCAGGGCAAGTTTCCAGTTAAGATAAAAAACAACAACCACAAGACCCACAACTGTAAAAACATGCTGAACAAGTCCTGTTATTGCCTGAGTGACGGCATACTGGACCATGTACACATCGTTAACAATCCTTGAAAGAAGATTTCCAGAGGACTCTGATCTGAAAAAGGCAAGATTCTGCGTCAACAGGTGATCAAAGAGTTCCTGTCTGAGATCTGTTACAACCCTCATTCCCACCCTTCCCATTATAACTCTCTGCAGGTATGAAAAAAGACCTTTGAAGAAGAAAATCAGTATGATAAGAATTGCAAAGGGGATAATCAAATTCTCCTTCTTCTGCACAAAGATATAATCCATAACAGGTTTCACAATGTAGGCACTGAGGGAAGTGAGACCCGCCACAAGTAACATAAAAAGAGAGGCAAGTATCAGAGATGTCCTGTAGGGGTAAACATATCTCAACAATCTAAGATAAACTTTCATCTTCCCTTTTTCTCAAAAATTTCCTCTACTTTGCTGGCAATTAGAGATGGTTCAACCCCGGAGGAAAGAACTCCAGTCACCTCTTCATAGCCCGATCTGACTCTGCTAACCAGCTCCTCATTATCCAGAAAATTCAACACTTTCTCAACGATTCTTTTCTCATTGCATTCATCCTGAAGCAATTCAGGCACCACCTCCCTGCCGGCCACAATATTTACTGGAGAAACATGAGAAAGCTTAACAAACCTTTTACCTATCGCAAAAGTCAGAGGTGAAACCCTGTAAACAACCACCTGTGGAACTCCTGCCACAGCGAGTTCAAGATTAATGGTACCAGAGGCAGCTATGGCAATTCTTCCTGTGGGAAGGACTTCTACCAGATTCTTTTCATCCACTATCACAATTTCCCCACAGGTCTCTGCTTCAGTTAGCAGAGTAACAATTTTTGTTCTGTCCACACTGCTGGCAAGTATCAATTTCTTCTTCAATTTATATCCATAAAAATCAAGGACTTTTACAGTCCTGAGCATTATGGGGAGGAGTTTCTCAACCTCAAAATTTCTGCTACCAGGCAGAAGAAGAACTGAATCTCTTGCGGCACTCTTCAACCTTTTCCCGAGATACCTGATAGCAGGATTTCCAACATAGATATTCTCAATCCCCTCAGCAGAGTAGAGTTCTGATTCAAAGGGAAAAATGAGCAGTGCAAGCTTAACAAACTTTTTCATAACCTTTATTCTACCCCTCCTCCATGCCCACACCTTGGGAGGGATAAAATAAATTACAGGATAACCTCTTCCTGCAAGTAACTTTCCAATTCTGAAATTAAAATCGGGGAAATCCACAAGTACAACTCCGGAAGTTTCTGTCAGATATGGATGACTCAGAATCCTTTTCCCCGCCTCAAGGATGTCTCTGGCTCTGAAAAGGACCTCAGTAACACCCATTACAGAAAGGTTCTCCTGAGGGAAAACAACCTCTCCTCCAATGGAAGTGAAGAAATTCCCCCCTATGCCCCAGAGTAAATAATCCTCAGAAAGAAAGGGACTTATTTCTCTCCAGAAAAGAGAGAACTGCTTGTCCCCCGACTCCTCACCTGTTATGACGAGGATTTTTTTCATAACAAATTCCCCACTCTGACCTATCGGGAATTATTCTTAACCAGCCGGCAGAAACCCCGATCAGAAGCATTTCTGACAAAGTCAAGGAATATTTTTACCTCTTTTGTCTGGGGAAGTTCTGTTGAAATTTTATTTACAGCCTCCTTTACAGTGAGACCAGATTTAAAAAAAATCTCAAATATCCTCTTTACAATCTTAATCTGTTCCTCACTGAATCCCTTTCTCTCAAGTCCAATTCTGTTTATTCCATAAACCTCTGCCCTGTTTCCCGCCACCATCACAAAGGGTACAACATCCTGAGTAACCATTGAACCACCACCAATATAGGCATAATCACCTATGTGAACAAACTGATGAATACCGGACATTCCACCAACACCAACATGATTTCCCACAACTATGTGACCAGCCAGTGAGGCAAGATTGGAAAATACATTGAAATCTCCTATTATGCAATCATGAGCGACATGGGTGTACGCCATAAACAGATTATTATTTCCAATCCTGGTCACCCCCCCACCACCCTCAGTTCCAATATTAATGGTTACAAACTCTCTGAATGTGTTATTATCGCCGATTATCAGTTCAGTATCTTCTCCATGATATTTGAGATCCTGCGGTATTTCACCAATGGATGAATAGGCAAAGAATTTGTTATTCTTCCCGATGGTAGTTCTATTTTTTATGATAACCCCGGGTCCCACATAGGTGTTGTCTCCAATTTTAACCTTACTCCCCACAAAGGCATAGGCATCAATAACAACATTCTCACCCAACTCTGCTCCCTTCTCCACAATAGCTCTGGGATCAATTTTGACACTCATACTTCACTCCTTCTCCTGATCTTTATTTATGGAAACAAGTATTTCAGCCTCAGCGGCAATGGACCCTTCCACAGAGGCCTTACACTTGAGATTATAAATTGATCCAACCTTTCTCTTCAATACAACTTCAATTAAAAGCTGATCCCCCGGTCTGACCTCTTTTTTGAACCTCGCTTTATCTATTCCCACCAGAAACGCTGGAGCATTTTTCAACTCAGGATAACTCTTCACCAGTAGAAGTCCCCCGGCCTGTGCCATAGACTCAATAATAAGAACACCAGGCATCAGGGGATTTGAGGGAAAGTGACCTGAGAAAAATGGCTCATCAAAGGAGACATTTTTTACCGCGACAATTTTTTTGCCCTCTTTAAAGGACTCCACTCTATCAATGAGCACAAAGGGAAATCTATGTGGTAACAGTTCTACAATTTCTTCCCAATCATTCATCTTTTATCCTCCAGTTTCTTTACCCTCTCCCAGAGCTGGGGCAACCTTTTCCATACCGATACAATCTTCAACCAATCTCTGTGCCTTACCGCTGGAATTCCACCAACTATCTCACCGGGTGGAATGGAAGCATTTATACCACTCTTTGCAGCTATCTGAACTCCATCACCTATCTCAAGATGACCCGCTATACCAGCCTGCCCACCTATCATAACGAAATTTCCTATTTTAGTACTTCCAGCAATACCGACCTGAGCGGCTATCAGACAATATTTTCCTATGGTAACATTGTGACCTATCTGGACAAGATTATCTATTTTGGTCCCTTTTCCGATTACCGTGCTCCCTATGGCACCTCTATCAATGGTGGTGTTGGCTCCAATCTCCACATCATCTTCTATGACCACATTACCAAGTTGAGGAATTTTGAAATGACCATTCTTTCCCGGGACAAACCCAAAACCATCTCCTCCAATCACCACACCTGGCTGGATTATCACATTGTCTCCTATGATGCTGTTCTCCCTGACAATAACACCCGGGTAAATCAATGCATTTTTACCCACTCTGCTGTTCTCACTTATGAAAACACCCGGATAGATGTAGGTACCGTCACCGATTGAGACCCCATCAGAAATTATGGTTCCATCCCCAACAGTGACATTCTCCCCTATCACCGCATTCTCTGAAACAATTGCCCTCTTCGAAATCCCGGCAGGAACTGGTGGGGTGTAGAAGTGTTTCGCAAGGATTTTCGCAAAAGCAAGATACGGGTCATCAACCACAATGAAGTTCTTTCCTGCGACACCGGGATCCTCGTTAATAAGAATAGCTCCCGCCCTGGTTGTGGAAACGAATTTCCTGTATTTTGGATTTGCAAGAAATGTTAAGGAGTTAGAATCTGCATCCTGAATAGTTGAAATTCCTGTTACGACATAATTCGGGTCACCCACAACCCTACCGTTTACCTCATCTGCAATTTCACGAAGTGTCAGCGCTACTTTTTGCTCTTTACTTTTCTGTACCATCTGTTGTACTCTTCTATTATATCATCAGTTATGTCGGATGAAGAAGGCATGTAGAGAACAGCATCCTTTAAAAGAATCAAATTGTAGCCATGTTGTTTCGCATAATCTGAAATTATATCCTTTATCTCATCAATTGCCTGTTTGGTATATTCACTCTGTTTCTGCTGCAGTTCCATCTGATACTGATTCACAAGATTCTGAAAATCCTGCATTTTCTTGATGATTTCATTCTCCTTTTCAGCTCTTTTCTGGGGGGAAAGCATGTTTTTTGTTTTATCATACTCATCCTTCAATTTCTGGATCTCCTGCTGTCTCAACTTCAGATCCTCTTCCTTGAATGCCTTCTCTTTCTGCAACTGTTCCATTAACTTTTTGCCTCTCTCCGATTCCTGAAGTACTCTCTGCATATCGACATAACCAAA
>JALSQH010000205.1 GCA_026985515.1 bacterium | reverse complement strand
ATCACCTTCACTGGCGGCAAGATAATCTTTTCCATACTCTCTCCATGTTAGAATGGAAAGATTGCTGAGCCCTTTTCTGGAAAGTAACCTCTTCACCTCTGTCAGATATGGTTCATCCCTCTCATCAGGTGATCTGAAGGCTATCATTGTGGAGGAGCCTTCCATCTGCAACTGTCCCTCCGCAACTTTTTGTGTTATAAATAACTGATTCATATCAACCACAGGATCAGGTGTCTCATATATACCGGTCACCTTCAGCATGAGGACCTGATATGTGTTGTATCTGGTTCTTGTTTCAACCGTTATGTAATCACCCAGTTTAACACCCAATTGATCCTTCAGTGTGGAACTTATGAGAATTCCATCGCTGTTTTCATTAAGATATTTCCCTTCAACGATAGATTCTTTTATTTTAAAAACTTTTGAGTCAAGAGCAGGATCAATGGCGTAAACCACATAGGGTAATCCAAATCCCCTGTTAAAACTGACAACGCTCATAAAGGCGGTCCTTGGCGCCGCATAGCATGAGATCTCCTTCGCTATTTTCATAACTTTATCAACAATTTCTCTGCTCATGGCTTTATCCACGGGAAAATCTTCCCTCTCCTTTTTATAATCTTTCCTCATTATGGTGAAATTACCAGTTTCATACTCAATAAGATTTCTAACAGACTTATCATTTGCCCATTTTAACATGCTGTGAATCCAGATCAGAGCGGCGATCCCAATGCCTATGGCTATTGAGGTAATTATCGTTCTTCTTGGATGTCTCCAGAGATTTCTGTAGGAGAGAAGGAGAACTTCTCCTATCATTTCACCTTACTGATATCCTCCACGATCTCCCCATCGTGGAGCTTCACAATTCTTCTCGCAAAATCCATCACCATCTCATCATGTGTTGAAAACACAAATGTAACTCCATTTTTCTCGTTGAGATCCCTCATCAATTCCATTATTGACCTGCCAGTTTTTGAATCAAGATTAGCAGTGGGTTCATCTGCAAGAACCAGTGCAGGTTCCTTGACAAGTGCCCTTGCAATGGCGACTCTCTGTTGCTGCCCACCCGACATTTCCCCTGGCTTTCTGTTCTCAAGGCCCTTCAATCCAACCCTCTCAAGGATTTTAAGCACCCTTACCCTTTTCTCTCTCCTGTCGAGTTCCGATTCTTTGATACTGAGTGAAAATTCAACATTTTCAAAGGCGGTGAGAACAGGAATGAGGTTGAATGTCTGAAAGACAAACCCTATGTAATCTCTCCTGAGGTCCGCAAGCTCGCCTCTGCTCCTGTTCCTGAGGGGAATACCTTCAAGCAGCACATCCCCGGAAGTGGGAACATCAAGACACCCCATTAAATTTAGAAGGGTTGTTTTACCACTACCAGAAGGTCCCACTATAGCTGTAAATTCCCCCCTCTCTATGACAAGAGATACATTTCTCAAAGCAACAACCTCAACCTTTCCCGGAGTATACACCTTACTCACATTCCTCAATTCCACAACAAATCTGCCAGCCATCTCTGTTTTTCCCTTTTTTACTCTATTATCGGGTTCTTATGAACAGGTGTCAAGGGAAAGAGAGTACAATTTTCCTCTTCCAGAACTATCTGATACTCAATAAGAGGAAGAAAGAGTCAACTTAATCTCCCCTTCCCCACCAAAATGAGCATTCTCAAACCCTTTGATTTTTGCAAGGTCTTTTAAGAGTGGAAAATAAAATGAAATTTCATGTGCTTCTATCCAGTCCTCTGTGACCTTTCGTGGAAAAATAACTCCCAGAAGATCGTCACTATCTGAAAAATGAAAATCATACAGGATCGGTGAAAGGACACCATATTTTCCCTCTTCCTCCTTAAACTTCTCCTTAATATCATCTGTTAGATCCTTTCTTATATCAAAAAACAGATGCATAATCCCAATCCAGGCACCCCATCCCTCCCGGTAAAAAACATCTTCACAGGGATTATAAAATCTATCATCATACCCATACTGAAAAGTGTCACTGGTAATACCATCTGGATAACTACAACCTTCCTGTTTTCTCTCCTTCACCAGTTCCCCGAGCGAGTAAATATAAACTGGAGATGTAACCACTCCATAGTAAACAACCTCAATTCCGGAACCATAGAATAATCTAAATAACCTCCACAAATTACCTGGTGCCTCATCAGGGTCATGTGAATAAATATTCAAGGCAGTGAAAGTAGAGAGATAATATTCATCAGGCTGGCGATAATCTTCAACGCCATATCCTCCCATAGAATATCCCTGTCTGACAAGAACTTCTAAAATGTTTTCCAATTTCTTTTTGCCCATTCTGGAATTTACATAATATCCCATGGAAAGAGGGCTGAGATATGCATAACGCTTAACAAACAGATTATTTTTCACAACTGTGCCCTCTAAAATGCTTCTTTCCTCACTCACACTTTCAAATTCTTCAATAATTTTTTCCCAGTAATCACGGGAGTAAATTGCTGTTAGCACCTTACACACCTTATCTTTACTCTTACATATCATCTCACCATTCCAGTAAATGTCACTATCCCCAACATATACATCCTCACCCACAACCTTACCTATCACTCTGCCTCCCACCACACTGACCTTCTCACCATACAACCTCCCACGAAACTCACCTCCATTCTCCACATACCTCTTCGCTATCACCACTCCAAGCCCAAGATCCACCTTCCCACCCTCCACATACATCTCATCCACATATACACGATTACCATACCCCTGAAATATCTCATCATATCCAACCGAAAATCCTCCCTTTACCACAAGCTTCTTAAAATGATACTCTCCTGCAGGAAGAGTCACTTCATCCGAAGAAGAAACAGTAAGATACAATGGATATCCACCCCCACCACCGCTCACCTCTCCACCGTAACTCCACCAGGGGCACTCACTGATTCCATAGGAATACTCAACCCCCTCAATATCAACATCTCCCCCCACACTGTAGGTTCCCTCTGGAGAATAGGTCAAATCCCCAGATATAAAACTCTTTCCCTCTATCTTAATCTCTCCCATCCCCCCAACACTCCCATCATAATCAAAACTCAATCCTCCTTCAAAATCCACCGAACCAACACGAGTATCTTTGACATCCAGTTTTCTGCATCCATACAGGGCAAAACCATCATTGAAACTGCCCTCAAGATTAACCCTGTGCCACCCTCCAAAGGTGAGAGCGTGGAAAAGAGGAGAAAAGGTAGTTTGATTGGATGAACCATTATCGGTAGACTCACCCTTACAGGATGGAAAGATAGCAGGAAGCAAAATCAAAAGTGATAACACAATCGTAAGAGAAGATATATATCGGAACCTCACCATAACCCTCTCGCTACCCTGAAGATTTACCAATGAATGAATGAATGAATGAATGAGGAGATAAGTGTCTGAAATTTAAAGCTTTTCATTTCAACCCTCCCTTCTTGCTTCTTCTATCTAAAGTGTAGCACCAGAATACCCACAAGTCAATAAAAATACTTAAATACCAGATAGATAGCGGGATAAATGCTGGTTCAATCACGATGGGAGCCATATTCCCTGGAGTTATATCTGCAAGAGTAAAAACGGAGGGACAGAAGGTCGGAAAGGGGAGGAAATGAACAAACCTGCAGGGTGCGATTCACAATCTCTCTGCAACTGAGCTTCTGGTGATGACAAAAAATACAGCCGGCCACAGGCCCGCTCCCAGCCGGACTATCTGTAAATATCCTTCCTGTGCCCCACTCTCAACACCACTATCTTATCACCATCAACATCAAAAATAACCCTGTAATCTCCTATTCTGAATCTATAAGAACCAATTTCAGGATTAACCAGCCGCCTGGCATACCTGAAAGGGTCCTCCGAATATATCTTTAACTTCTCCACTATTCTCTTCTTTGCTTCCCTATCAATACCCTCCCAATCCTTAAGTGCCCGCCGCGTGAAAACAACCTTATACATCTGAGATTTCTTCAAGTTCTTTTACTTTACCCTTCTTATAATCACTTCTTGCCTCTTCAATAGAGCTTAGATACTCTTTACTTGAAAGGGCAATCAAATCTTCGACTAAATTCTCAAGAGTTTCCCTGATTGTTTCCTCTATCAAGGATTTTAATTCAGAAACAGTAAGATCTTTCACTTTCGTTTCCATCTCATACCTCCTTCCACTGTAATTTTACCAGCTTAACAAAAATCTTACTAATTCTCGTTGCTCTTTATCCACCGCTTTGCGGAGCCCCCCATTGGGTCGGCTGTGAAAGTGGGTTATTCAAGTGAAGCTACTGCCACGGAGTCACACTTAACGGAGGGACAGAAGGTCGGAAAAGGGGGAAAGTGAATAAACCTTCAGGGCGGGTGGAGACCTTCTGTCCCGGAGTGGTTTGTGACGGAGACAGACACGATGGGGTAAAGGCGGAGCAATCGTGGAATGCCCGCAGAGGAAAACATCCCTTTTGCGGAGCCCCCCATCGGGTCGGCTGTGAAAGTGATTTATGCAAATGAACTCACTGCCGCGGAGTCACATTAAACGGAGGGACAGAAGGTCGAAAAAGGGGGGGAAATGAACAAACCTGCAGGGACGGAGAAAGAAGAGATAACGACTGCCAAGCTCCTCCAGTTCTGGAATAAAATGAGTTTTATCCCCAAAATAGTAATTATCCCTCTTCAGTAAATCATAATTGGCAATGCCATAGAGAATCTTCTTTATGGATATACTATAGCAAAAGAGGAAAAATGGGAAAAAGAATAAACTCTCCGAATTTGAGAAACAGCTTCACTTATGATAAAATTCACCAAAAGGGGGAGAAATATGAAAAAGATTTTTTTTATTTTGAGTTTTATTTTTGTACTGTTTTTTTACTCACCTCTCATCGCAAACCAGGGAGTACCTGTAACATGGGACGGGGAATTCAAGACCGGTACCAGAGTGGAGGAAGTACTGAAGGAAAAAGGAGAACCTGATAAAAAAATCGGACCGGTGGGAACTCTTCAGGTCGAAAAATGGTATTACGGTAAGGAAATTGTTGTTATCATGAACGGCTATGTGATAGATTCCTTTTATATCAGCTGGCAAAGATAACGTAAAGAAGGAGGTGTAAAGTGGATGAAGAGCTCTTCAGCAGGCAGTTTCAGGTGGAGCAAAAGATCTTCTATGTCGATGTCAAAGCCAATAAAAATGGTAAGTATATCAAAATCAGTGAGAAAAGTGGGGGGAGAAAACACAACGTGCTGATGCCTATAGGAGGACTGAAAATATTAAGAGAGGTGCTTGAGGAGATAACCAGGATGATTGATGAAACGGGAGGTGGAATAGATGAGCAGTAAACTGGAAAAAAGGATGGAAAAAGCTCAGAGACAGGTTGAATATTTTAAAAACAAGATCAATGAAGCTCTGAGCAAAGACCCTGATATTAAAAACAAGCCTGAATTCAGACTATTAAAAAAGAAATTGAGAAGAGCCCAGAGGAAATTGAGAAAATATAAAATACTTTTTGAAAAAACTCAGCCTAAAAAGGTGGAGGCTGAATCTGAATAAATGCCAGATTTTCAGGACAAATTAGAACTTATAAAAAAGGGGCTCAAAAGTTTCGAAATTTATGATTCCAGAAATTCGCTTCTGAATCTGGAGGGGCTTGCCTCAGACGACATTATGGAAAAAAGGCAGGCCCTTTTCCTGGGTCTCTACTCAGAAACTGATATTCTCAATGCCCTTGAAAGATATGGAATAAAAGCAAAACTTGAAGAGAAAGGCTTCACGAATCTTGTGATTAAACTAAACATTGATGACCCCTTTCATCAGGAAGTTCTCATTTACGACACAGAAGAATCTCCTGAAAATCTTCTGGCCCACTTCATAGCACGTGAAGGAATAATAAGACCCAAAAAGGAACTGCACCTTCCGGATGAATTCTCAACCTGTGAATATGATGTGATAATTATCGAATGGTTATGCATGCAGAATCCCAGAGAAAAATTTTCAGAAGCAAGGCCCAAGTTACCGGGACAGAGATTTCCCGGGCTGGGAGTGGGCAGGGAAGTTCTTGATCTCCTGATTGGTATGGCAAAAAATCTTGAAAAAGATGGATTGATGGATTTTCCTGAATTTTTTCACAATGCAAGGCTTTACTCCACAGAATTCAGGTTCTACAACCCTGAAAAAGAAGGTATCTTTCAGGCAATGGTCAGGGATCTGGAAAGAGACCCTGAACACAATCTTTCAGACATCTCCTACGCCATTTTCTACAACTGCTTAATTGAAGAAAATTCAAATCAGATCTTTCCCTGGTTCAGAGAGGAGCAGATCCTTCCCATTTCAGAGAAAACAATTCGCTACTTCAAATCAAAATGGTATCAGGAGGAAAAGAGAAAAGCCTTTGAATCTCACAGGTTCAGGATAGACTGGGAAAAATTTGAAAGGATAAGGAGAAGCAAAAATATTTATGAGGAAGTATGAATCGGAATAAAATCCTCCTCATTGCAGATATGGATGGATGCAGCAACATCTGGAGAAGACTCCAGACTTTTCAGGGTACAAATTCGTGGAAAGAAGCAAGATATGATTATCTTGACGACGTCAATGCTGTCATAGATGGACTTGAGATAGCTCTTGAATCACCTCTGATTTTTCTTGTAGATGTTCACGAAGAAGGATACAATTTCCCCAAACCTCCATCTGGCAAAAATCTGGTCATACTTTCAGGGATAAACAGTGGCGAACTTCCCTTTTTCAAAAAGTTTCCCCCCGTTGACGGTGCCCTTTTTATCGGCTTCCACACAGGACCAGGGGAAAAGGGGTTTGCAGCATACATTTTCAAGCCAAAATTCAAAAAAATACTGGTAAATAACGAAAACTGGGGGGAACTGGAATTTTTCTCCCAGATGCTCGGCATAAAAAAAGTTCCGCTTTTCTTCGTAAGTGGAACAGAAGAAGTAACTGAAAAGGCGAAGAAAAAATACCCATGGGTAACCACCCTTGCAATTTCAAAAGATCCTGAGAAGTGGAGGGAGGGAAACGTTTCACTGAGAAGATACGTAATGAAAATCTGGAATGATTACAGAGAAAAAATAGGAGAAGCCTTCACAAAAGAGGCAAAGGTGCCAGATGTTGTTGAGGAAGGAGAAATCCTGATAGAACTGAAAGATAATTATTCAACCTGGTGTATTCCCGGATTCAGGTGTCAAAAAGAGGGGAAACAATTAAAGTACAAATTTTCTTCACCAGAAGAGCCTCTCTGGATAATTTTTACACATGCATATTTCAACCACAGGTTTCAAACATATATACCGGGGCTGAAACTTTCCTGGCAGAATTTCATAAGAAAACTCAAAAGCAAAGGAATTATAAAGGGTTTTTAAGATGAAAAACATTGATGTGAAGATACCAAGAAAAGAATTCTTCAGTTACTCGATTTTTATAGGTGAAAATCTGCTTGACAAAATAGAGGATTACATACCTCCATTAAAGGAGGGAATCAGAATCGCAATAATCACAGATTCAAGGGTACACAGGCTATATGGAGAAAATCTTCTAAATCACATAAGAAAATTTAACCCAAGATCCATGCTTTTTTCATTTCCAGAAGGGGAAAAAAGCAAGACAAGGAAAACAAAGGAGCAGATTGAAGATGAAATGCTAATAGCAGGATTTGCCAGAGATTCAATTATCCTGGCTCTCGGAGGAGGAGTCGTTGGTGATCTCGCGGGATTTATTGCTTCAACCTATTACAGAGGGATACCCTTTTATCAACTACCCACCACAATCATCGCAATGACAGACAGTTCAGTAGGGGGAAAAACAGGGGTGGACACAGTTTATGGAAAAAATCTGATTGGCACCTTTTATCAACCCTCAGGGGTCATTGCAGATATAAGGACCCTCTCCACCCTTGAAGATGAGGAGTACTTTTCCGGACTCGCCGAAGTTATTAAATATGGGCTGATAAGAGATGCAGATTTTTACAGATGGATAAATGAAAACAGAGATGAAATTGAAAGAAGAAACCCTGACGCCCTGGAATTCATGATTTACAGAAGCTGTCTCAACAAGGTAGAAATAGTTGTGAAAGACGAGAGAGAATCGGGACTGAGGAAAATTCTTAACTTTGGACACACAATAGG
>JALSQH010000204.1 GCA_026985515.1 bacterium | reverse complement strand
CCTATCCCCCTCTTACCACTCCTCACATGCTTTATCTCTATCAAATACTCATACTCCGTCAAATCCGTTATAGCCCAGTTCTTGCGAAGGTAAATGTCTGAATACCCACCACCAGTATCATACTCAGATTCCACTATGTAAAGAGGCGAAACAGACAGATATGTCATCAAAAACATCTTCACCCCCTCCTCCTTCCAGATAAAATCACGACTGGATACTATCCTGTAAAACTCACTTAAAAGATATTCAAAAAGGGGCCTCCACTCTCCCTCAAAGGCGAGGAGATCAAACATCTCCTCTAATTTTTTCACATCTATTCTTAAGGGATAGCTCTCTGTAACCGCTTTGCGGATATACTCCCAGAGTAGTTCTTTAACTGTTAAATTGGGTATCATAAACTCATACCTGTCTGAATAAAACACCTTCTTTATTGTGAGCAGACCAAGATAGTAGAGAAGGGAGATAAATTTAACTGAATCTATCAACTCCTCTATGGAAAAGGAGTCAATGAGAGAACCCTTCGTCTCTCCTGTATCAACTATTTCCTGAAGAATGTTGAAATTGCCATTTAAACGGTTGTTCTCTATCACAAGAAACCTTAACTTCTCATAATCTGTACGGATATTGTGATCTACGGGATTTGGCGGAATCCCCCCATAGGCAATGTAACTGTCAACTATGTACATCACCATATCTGTGTTGTACAGCCTCTCATCCTTCAACTGATGAAACCGATAACTGTCGGCATACTCCCTTATCACATCAAGTAACTTCTCCCTGTCTCCCTCCTTCACCGCTCCTTCCCTGATGTAGTAATCTACCAGCTCCTCCACCTCCTCCTCAAGCAAACCAACCATGGAGGAAAAATCGGGTAAAAAGGAAATATTCCTTCCTATATTCATCCCGCTCGTCACATCACTCAATACAAGGGGACTCACACCTGTCACAAACATCCTCTCTATGACCCTGTTCTCCGTCCCATTCTTTATTACCGCAAAGAAACTCCTCAAAAAGCCTCCTGCATGAGTTACATCCCTGTAGTTCAACCTCCCATGCTGCATCAGAATGTTATTGGCAAAATTGTCATACTCATCTATGAAAAGATAATAACTCACCCTTACATCCCTCAATGCCTGAATAAACTCCCCCATTATGTCACCTGCTTTGTGAAGAGAAAGTACCCTCTCCTTCACCTCCTTCAAAGCTGGAAACATATCCTCATAATCTGAGAAAAAGGATCTTATGTGCCTCTTTATCGTCAAATTAAAGGATTCTTCAACTTCAGGAATTGATCCCGATGTGGGTATGCCAGAAAAGTCAAAATGAAGTATGGCAAAACTGTTCCTCAGAGGAGTGGGATTCCTCCCTATGTAGGTATCCCCAAACAACTCCTCAAAGTGCTCCTTCATTCTGATGTCGTAGTAGTGCTCTAAAATGGAGAGAAAGAGGGACTTGCCAAATCTGCGGGGACGGAGAAAGAAGAGATAACGACTGCCAAGTTCCTCCAGTTCTGGAATAAAATGGGTCTTATCCACAAAGTAGTAATTATCCCTTTTCAGCAAATCATAATTGGCAATGCCATAGGGGATCTTCTTCATGGGTATATTATAGCAGAGGGAAGAAAAATGGGAAAGAAAAGGAAGGGATTATAGCAAAGTAAAATTTTTGCAAACAAAACTTGAGAGTACCTTTCTGTGAGTCAGGTCACACTTTACTTCACCCTCTCGGGATTCTTCACAAAAAGGATCAGGAAACTTGCAATAAGTGAAATAGCAGCTGCTGTGAAAAACAGCACCGATGAACCAAATCTTTCCTCAACAGGACCTGAATAAAAGTATCCCAAAAGAACTCCCAGATTAAAGGCAAAGGATGCGAAAATAGACTGAGCCGTTGCACGAAATTCAGGTGGATTGCTCTTCTCCACATAGCTTACAGAAGCAGCGTAAAATGCACCGAAAGTCAGACCGTGAAACAACTGTGAAAAAAGGAGGATGAGGGGTTGAGAAAAGGCGGCAACAAGACTCCATCTAATAACACCTGCGAAATAAGCGATAAAAAGAATAAATTTGAGGGAGAATCTTTTCAAAAATCGTGGTGCAAGTAAAAAAATCACAATTTCAGCAATCACTCCAACGGACCATGCAACACCAATAAATGTTTCATGAAAGCCAAGAGATTTAAGATGGAGGGAAAAGAAGCTGTAATATGGTCCATCGGCAATTCTGCTGATCATGGATACAAGGATAAAGTAAATGAAATTTCTGTTGGTAAGAAGTCGCAGTAACTTTTCCTTTGACTTTCCCTTTGCCGGAGGTTCAAGATCTGGAAAGAGAAAAGAAACAACCATATTGGCAAACAGGATAAGAGCCATCAGGAGAGGAAAATATTCCACAATGGATGCCTTTGCAAGCAATTTTCCTACACTCGTGGCAAAAACAATAAATCCCACGGAACCCCATACTCTCACCAGGGTAAAGTTTTCTATTTTTTCTCCAAGAAACCTGAATGTAAGTGAATTCATTAAAGGTATAAGAGGGGCTCTGAAGAGGGCGTAAAGGGAAAGCAGGAGATAGGTATAAATTCCCCCAGGAAGGAAGTAGAACATCAGAAATGACACACCTGATAGAAAAGTCGTGGCTATGAGAACTTTCTTTGGAGAAAAAAGCACATCGGACATATATCCCCAGAAAGGAGGAGAAATCAACTTAAAAATTGGAAGGAGTGAAATGAGAAAGGCTATTTCTACCCCTGAGAAACCCTTTGCCTTCAGGAAAATGGGCAGAAAAGGAAGATAAATTCCCAGACTTCCAAAATAAAAGAAATAAAAAATAGAGATCTTTTTCAACGCAGATTTTGGAGACATTTACCCTACTGCTGATAAAATTTAATGAAGAGGTCCACGATATATTCAATATCACTTTCTGTGAGACCGGGATAAACTGGCAAAGTTAGTGTCTCCTTTGAGGCTCTTTCACTCTCCAGAAGGTCACCTTCTCTGTAACCAAGGTGAGAAAAAGCCTCCTGGAGATGCAGAGGCAGAGGATAGTAAATAGCAGTTGAAACCCCGTTCTCCTCAAGAAATTTTTTCAATTCATCTCTTCTTTCAACCCTCACAACAAACTGATTGTATGTGTGTCTTGAATATGGACACTCCATTGGGAGCTTGACCCTGCATTTTTCACTTTTTCCTTCGCAACCGAGGCCAGACTCAACAAAGAGTTTCTTATAGTAATGTGCATTTTTTCTCCTCGCCTCAATCCACTCTTCCATATGACTGAATTTAACTTTGAGTATGGCTGCATGAATGGCATCAAGTCTGCTGTTTATACCTGTAAGTTTATGGAAATATTTTGGTTTACTTCCATGAACCCGGAGTATCCTTATTTTCTCAGCGAGGTCATCATCATCCGTAACGATCATTCCCCCATCCCCCATGCCTCCTAAATTCTTCGTCGGAAAAAAAGAGAAAATCCCCGCCGTTCCTATTGAGCCTACCTTCTCGCCCTGATATTCAGCTCCAAGAGACTGCGCTGCATCCTCAATTATCTTCAGGTTGTACCTCTTTGCAAGATGCACCAGTGGTTCCATCTCAGCAGTTTGCCCAAAAAGATGCACGGGAATAATCGCTCTGATAATGACCTTATGTTTCCTGTCATAAAGACCCTTGTAGGTAACCTCACAGTTTTCTTCAATGAATTTTTCAAGAAAAGATGGATCAATGTTGTAGGATTCATAGTCAATGTCGGCAAAAACAGGTGTGGCACCAGCCCTTGCAACGGCACCAGCAGTTGCGAAAAAAGTGTATGAAGGCACGATAACTCCCTCTCCTGGACCAATATCAAGGGCAAGAAGAGAGAGAAAGAGAGCATCTGATCCTGATGCAACTCCAATGGCGTGCCTCACGTTGACATAACTGGCAATTGTTTCTTCAAATTCTCTCACTTCTTCTCCAAGAATGAAATGGCCACTATCTATAACTTTAGTTATGGTTTCAAGAATTTGCTTTTTAAGTGGTTCATGCTGATAGGAAAGATCAAGTAAAGGTATCTTTTTCATCCCTTTCTCCTGCTGGATTTTCTATGATAACAGAAGAATCTTTTGTTTTCAAAAGAACCAATCTCTTTGCTCACTGTCAAATTTTAACAATGAATGGAAGTGAACTTCTGCTGAACATTCTTTTCAGTTCCATTGGTGCCGGATACATGATATATGGGAAAAAAAGAAATCGATTATTTTTCCTGGTAGATGGACTCGTCCTCACAATTTATCCATATTTCATTAAAAGTCCACTTACGACTTCAATTGTGGGACTTATACTCACCATTTTACCATTTCTGGCCAGGAGAATATGGGGAAATATTTAGCCGAAATCCTCAAATAGAAATCTGGTTAATCCACCATATGTATTTTTTCCCTGTACATCAACCCCTCACTTGCCGTCACTCTCTGGGAGACAGCAGAATACCGGGCAATCTCTTTTAAAATACTAAATTTTAGTAACCCAAAATCTCTTAATTGAGATTCCGGTGTTTAGTCACCTAATTTCAGAACCTTGTAAATCCCTGTCAACCAGTTTTTAATGTCATTTGTGTACCAGAGGCTGAACCTTCTATCTGTTGTACCTCCTGGAAGGTTGGTATAAATCTCATCTTTCCCCATATCAGTAATAAATCTCCATGATGGACTGAATGTGGTAACTCTCCCCCCGCTTTTGAATATCTGACCCTGTGTAACTGTGGCTCTTCCTCCCGGAAGCTGAACAGGACCATAATCAAAACCAAGAAAAGGTGGTAATCTTCCGCCAAAGAGAAGATGTCTGAAGAAAATCTCTCTGGTCTCACCATAAGGAATGGCCGGGGTTTTCTTTAGTGCATCAGTTACCGCCTCACCAACAATCTCATCCCGACTTTTATTCCTGAACCAGATGGAATTCTCATTGAGAATAATTCTGTCAAAATACCAGTGATAATCTGCAAAAAGAGCAGTCTCATTTAACATATAATCAACAACTTCTTCACCGAAACCGTTTGCACCAAATATTTTTCTGAGAAGTTCAAGATATATCCCCTCAAAAAGGGTTGGAGCCACTGATGCAGGATTGTAGGTATAATCCCAGGTTTTGAGAATCTCACCCTTTACACTGTCAGGAAGGTGTGGCTTAATAACTTCCATTATTTTTTCAGCCTGAATTGAATAAAGGTCATACTGAATCTTTTTCATATCTTCGACGCTGAGCTTCTCTTTCGAGAGAAGCAATGTTTTGATTCTATCACTTCTGTAGGGGGACATTGCCAGATTAATAGGCTGGACTGAATCGGAAAGATAATTTAGATCCTGATTTGCCGTTACAATTATTCCATCTTCAGGGTTGTATAGAGAGGGAAAATCCTCAGCAGTGATGTAGCCTTCGTACTGGTTCTTTTTCAACCATGCAGGAGCTGGGACAAGACCATCAATATGAGGGGGCCTTTTAAAGGTTTTACCTGTCATCTGATAACCAATATTTCCCTCCCTATCGGCTATAACAAAGTTAAACGTTGAAATCCTCATTTTTCTGAAAGCTTCCATGGCTTCTTTAACATTTCGGGAAAGCATGACACCCAGAATACTGTTTATCTCCCCTGCCCCACTTTCATCAGCACCTGCAAAATGGTAGGTTAAATAGTAGCCTTCTTTTTCAGGATCCCCCTCAAGAACTCCATTTTCATTTTCGTAAAACTTTACTACCAGTTCTTCCCGCTTTTTCACTCTGATTACCTCTTCCCTGACCCTGAAGGGTATCCACCTGTTTCCCCTTCTGTATTTTCCATCTCTGCAGTGCTCAATGTGATAATCGATCATATCCACAAATGTAAAAGTGGCTCCCCACGCCACATATTTAGTCCTTCCAAGTATGATGCCAGGTGCCCCCGGAAGCGTAACCCCTGCGGCATAGTTATCTTCTGTCCTGAGGACCATTTCTTCCCAGATAGCTGGAAGTCTGTTAACCTCCAGATGTGGATCGTTACATAGAACAGGGGTCCCGGATGTACTCCTTTTACCAGAAATGACCCAGTTATTACTTGCAGTAAATTTTGGTAAACCAAGTTTCCACCTTATATTTTCAGGTATGACTGGCTCCAGTTTCACTTTTTTTATCAGCTCAT
This sequence comes from bacterium, assembly GCA_026985515.1. GTDB lineage: Bacteria > JALSQH01 > JALSQH01 > JALSQH01 > JALSQH01 > JALSQH01. The sequence continues at coordinate 2,024 of JALSQH010000204.1, read as the reverse complement.
AATCAATTTTTCCTTTGATATATGGGAAAAGTTCTTTCAGATACTCTTCACCCACACCTTTTTGAATAAGTTGAATGATAAATTTTTCCATGTTTCCCTGATTATCGGCAAGTCCTATAAAACCAAAGATCTTTGCCAGCAAAATTGTATCTTCTGGTTTCCATGGTTCAGGCCTGTACCCTAAAAGTTTAAATTCCCAGACTCTTCCATATTTTTCCATGTACCTGTTTATACCTTCTGTGTAACTTTCCACCATTTCCCTTGCTTTTGAATCTAATTCTTCAAGGGCTTTTGAAAGATTCTTCTTGAAGTTTAATTTTCTCATAAGCTTATCAAATTCAATTAATTCTTCCTCAGGAGCAAGAAGTTCTGCAGACCTGCCCCAGATCAGGATTCGGGTGAGGAAAAGCTGCAACTGTCTATCGTTGGCATGCACCCATCCCTGACCAAAAGCCACATCTTTCCAATCTCTGCCACTTACATGAACTATTCCATATTTGTCCCGATACAATTTAACAACGCTTCCCCACGGAGTTTTAATTTTCTTTTTTTGACCCGGCAACTTGAGCTTCACATTCACTCTCCTTTCTCAATGGGTATTGCACTTCTCCCATTTGCATAAATATCGTTAATCTCCTTTCTTGTAAGAATCCTGTTGTAAACTCTGACATCATCAATAACTCCACAGAAAGATTTATCCCCCGTTTTCTCACTCCAGTCACCTATTACAAAGGAGGAATCGCTTTTTCTGATCTTGCCGTTTATTTTAAATCTGTCAACAGGGACACCATTAACATACAGGATCATATTTTTTCCATCATACGTGGCTGCAATAAAATACCAGCGATTTCTCCTTAATTTTTCTTTCCCCTGAACTGAGTCTACTCCATATACAATAAACACCGGATACCCATCCCGGTCAATTTCAAGGGCATAAGAACCATCCTTTGAAATAATTCTCATACTTCTTCCAGGATACCTTCTTAATTTTACCCATGCAGCAACACTCAACCTCCCTGAAGTGAAAAATGGAGAATCTTCACATTCCAGGTAACTGCTGTGGCAGTTAAAAAGAATCCCGCCGCTTCTTCCAATCCTTACATCCTTTCCATAACATGCGATGCCTGAAATTTCATCGTCGAATTCCACCCCCTTCCTACTGTCCATTTTAAGAAAAAATTTCAATCCATCTGTCACTTTCAGTTCAAAGGGCTTTACATGAACATGAGATATAATCAGCTTTTTCGCAAGCAGGCGAACCGCACTCCTCAAATCTTCTTCCGATTCCACCTCCACCTCGGCTGTCTTAAGTATTGTGCCATGTTGAGTATCTATGATTCTTCCGGTAATGGAAATCACACCTCCTGCCCTTATCACGCTTCCCGTTATTATGGCATCCACTCCGTAAAGTTTCCCAATCATCACCGCCGTTCTCTCATCAATGGCTCCGGAGATTTCAAGTCTCTGTTCTCTAAGGACCTTTCTGAGAAGTAATCTTTCCTGCAGAGAATACACACCACTTTTTCCAAGATCAGTAAGAAGCCACTCTGCAACAATTTTACCAGCATCTTTCAAATAAATGTTGCCGCGGGTGGCAAATTCAACAACAGCCACTCTCAATTTTTCATCAGAATATACTGGATGTGACACCAGAAATGAAAAACTGAGCAAGACAACCAGCAACCTGTACAAAACTTTTTCTCTCCTCATCTACTCCTCCCCCTGTTTCAGGTTTTGTATTTTATCACAATTAAAGCATCATTTTGGGAATTTTTCAAGAAAAGAGAGCCGAAAGGATCATGAAAAGCACATTTAAGTACACCACTGAGAACTTCTCAATTTCAACTCTGCAGCGGAAGTAAGGATGTGAAAATGGTGCTTTTCCAGCCTGCGGATACCTACCACGGAGTCACACTTAACGGAGAGACAGAAGGTCGGAAAGGGGGATGGGAAATGAACAAACCTGCGGGGCGGATGGAGACCTTCTGTCCCGGAGTGGTTCTGTGACGGAGACAGACACGCTG
>JALSQH010000203.1 GCA_026985515.1 bacterium | reverse complement strand
TTGGTTCCCTCTTAGCTGCCATTTCACTGCCTCTGGCAACATATTTTCTCTACGACAGAGACTTATTTATTTTTACCCTCCTTTTATCAATCTGGGTGATCCTCAGGCACAGGGAAAATATAAAAAGATTGCTTGCAGGAGAGGAAAAAACTGAAAGAATGTAATATTTACACCAGTTCAATTTAATGCTATAATTGAGAAAAATAGAGGAGCAGGGAAATGAAATATGCGGGGAACAGGTTCAAGAGATCCATTGTAAAATTCGTCCTTTCTCTACTTGGCAAGGCCATACAGGAAGTATCAAAAGTAGATGAAGAGGTTAAAATGGAAATGCGAGCATTACCGGAAGGTTTTGTAGCAATGATGAAGGTGCTTCCATCCGGTCCTTCAATGGCTGTAAAAAAGGAAGGTGACCGCTTCCATTACCTTGGCTCTGATTATCCAGAAGATAAGGCTGATCTTGTGGTGATGTTTAAAAATCTTGAATCAGCTTTTATGGTGTTAACTGCGCAGATGAGCACCCACAGAGCATATGCAGAGCACAGAATAAGCGTGAAGGGAGACCTTGTTAAGGCCATGATTTTTACAAGATGTCTGAACATTGTACAGGCATACCTCTTCCCGAAATTTGTGGCAGGGATTGTCCTGAAACGTGTTCCACCCATGGGTGGAAGACAGATGAAAAGATTAAAAGTTATGCTTAACTTACCTTTTGGAAAATAAAGGAGGAGGAAAAATGTTTAACTTACCAGATTACTTTGAATTTTTCGCACCAGTCAAGATTGTTTCTGGAAGAAAGGCGGTGGATAATCTCCCCTATGAACTTGATCAGTTACAGGCAAAAAGACCATTCATAGTAACCGACAAAGGAATAGAAAAGGCGGGGCTTCTGGAAATCGTTAAAAAAGCGATGGATGCCGGAGAGATGGAAATAGGAGCAATCTACGATGAAACTCCTCCAGATTCATCCATTGAAGTTGTAAACGAGGCGGCAAAACTATTCAGAGAAAATAACTGCGACTCCATAGTGGCAATAGGGGGAGGATCAGTAATTGATACTGCAAAGGGTGTCAACATAGTGGTTACAGAAAATGCCGATGATCTTTCAAAGCTGATGGGGGCAGAGGTACTGAAAAAACCCATGAAGCCATTTATTGTTATCCCCACAACTGCAGGCACAGGTTCCGAAGTTACTCTCGTTGCCATGATCAGCAACCCTGCAGAAGATGTAAAAATGCCCTTCACATCATACAGACTCTTTCCCAACACAGCCATCATTGATCCCAGGATGACAATGACCATGCCACCCAAAATTACTGCTGCTACAGGAATGGACGCACTGACCCATGCCATGGAAGCTTATTACTGCAACCAGAAGAATCCTTTCAGCGATGGTTATGCCATCACTGCCATAAGTATGATATCAAAATATCTTGTCAGGGCAGTAAAGGATGGAAAGGATGAAGAAGCCCGTTATGTTATGGCCAATGCTGCAACTGTGGCGGGAGTCGCATTCTCAAATTCCATGGTGGGAGTTGTTCACAGTCTTGGACATGCAGCGGGGGGTGTTGCCCACATACCCCACGGTGTAGCAATGGCGATATTTCTACCAATTGGCCTGGAGTTCAATATTCCCGTTGCCGGGAAATACATTGGTGAACTTTTACTTCCATTTGCTGGGCCTGAAGAATATGCCAGAACACCGGAAGAAAAGAGACCATACAGACTCATTGAACTTGTCAATCAGCTGAGGGAGGAACTCCACCAGTTATCTGGCCTGCCCCTGACACTGAAAGAGGCGGGGGTAAAGGAGGATCAGCTGGAAGAAATTGCGGAACATGCCATTAATGATGGATCGCTGATGTTTAATCCACGGGATATGGATAGAAAAGAGGCTCTGGAATTGATAAGAAAGGCTTATGAGGGGAAATGATAGATTCTCACTGCCACCTCAACGATGAAAGATTCGATTCTGACCGTGATGAAGTAATAAATAGAGCAAGAGAGAAAGGTGTATCTCTAATTATTAACATTGGAAGTGGATACGGCTTTGAAGGGAACTTGAAAAGTATTCAAATCGCACGAGAAAATGCGGGATATATCTATGCTACTGTGGGCATACACCCCCACGATGCAAAGCTGTTCAACAATGATATTGAAAGAAAACTTCGCAAACTTATTGAAGAAAACAGAGACATTATTGTGGGAATTGGGGAAATAGGCCTTGACTACCACTACAACTTTTCCGATCCAGTGGTCCAGCAGGAAGTTTTTAGAAAAATGCTCTATCTGGCCAGGGATTATGATTTACCTGTGGTAATTCACTCAAGAGAAGCCGGAGATGATACTTTCAGGATACTCGGGGAGGGAAAAAATAACCTGAGGGGCGTAATGCATTGCTTTTCAGGTGACAGAGATGAGGCACTCAGGTACATAGAAGAACTTGGTTTTTATATCTCTATCTCGGGAGTGGTAACATTCAAAAACGCCCTTAAAACAGTTGAAGTCGTTAAAGCAGTACCTCTGGAATGGCTCTTTGCCGAGACCGATTCACCATATCTTACCCCTGCTCCTTATCGTGGAAAAAGGAATGAACCATCATTCGTGGAGTATGTTTATCGTAAAATTGCGGAGATCAAAGAAGAGAATATCGAGAATGTTGAAAGAATCATAGATTCAAATATTAATCGCCTTTTCTCTACTCTCACCTCTCCTGAATAAAAATTTTCTTGACAATACTTTACTAATTTGGTAAAGTATTTTCAAAAAAGGAGTTAAAGTTATGGTCATAACAGCATCAACCAAAGTGAAGGAAATGCTTGAGAAATATCCGGAGCTTAGGGAGGAACTCATAAAAATTTCGCCAAAGTTTCAGAAACTCAACAACAAATTTATCTACAACACAGTGGCACGATGGGCAACTGTTGGCGATATTGCCAGGATAGGAAAAATCTCAATCTGCGAACTTCTCCACACCCTCAACAGTAAGATTGGCATGGAAAAAGAATTGATGAAAATTGCTCCCGATTGTATCAAAGAAGAAGAACTGAAAATTTCAAAAGAAAAACCTGATTGGCTTGAGGATGCAAGAGAAATAATTGTAGAAGATGTAAGAGAAAGAGAGGATTTCTTTTTCGTTGAAATAATGCAGAGAGTAAAATCCCTGCACAGAGGTGAAGTACTTAAAATTGTTAACTCATTTTTTCCCGCACCACTGGTAAATCTGCTGAAAGAGGAAGGCTACCAGATTTACATAGAAGAAAAAGGACCAGAGGAATACGAAGTTTATGTTAAATGGAAGAAAAAAGACTTTGAAAACTGGCTTGACCGAAAAGAGGAATTTGAAGTTATGGATGTAAGAGGATGGAGAAAGGATCCTTTTTCTGCCATCATAAAAAAAGCTCATGATCTTCCAGAAGGTGAGGGATTCAAAATAATTCAGTACTTTGTTCCACGACCGCTTATCAATATGCTTGAACCCATGGGCTTTGAAGTACACATAGAAAAAAAGGGACCACTTGAAAATCATGTTTACTTCTTCAAAAAGCCACAGGAAAAAAAGAAGAAAAAGATTGAAGAGGGTCGAATACCGCTGGTGATTCAATCAGCCACTCCTGTGGTTTATCCACTCATAATGAGGTTACTTCAGTCTGATAGATTGATGAGAAAAATCAAAATAGAAGAACTTAAAATCTGGAGGGAAACTGAAAAACATCTCGGCTGGATAGTTAACAAAAAGGCAGACATAAGTTTCTCTGCTGTCGCAGCAGTTGCGAAACTCTTCATGAAAGAACTGGATATAAAAATGAAGGCAATAGTTCTCTGGGATAATTTCTTCATGATGACAAACAACCCTGAGATAAGAAGCTTCGATGATCTCAAGGGAAAGGAAATATATCTCCCCCTTATTAACACTGCACCCCCATATGCAGTAACACTGTTCATTTTGAGGCAATTGGGATACGATCCCGGAGACTTCAGATTTAAATTTGGACACCCTTTTGGCAGACCTGATGAAATAAAAGACATGCTGATTAAGGGGAAAATTGAAGCTGGCCTCCTCAGAGAGCCAGAAGCAAGTTTTGCCATCTTTGAAAGCAGAGGTAAAGTAAGAGAAGCATTTGCATACAGGGACCTCTGGAAAAAAATTTTCCCTGAACAGGGGAATCTTCCAAATGCTGGAGTCGTATTTAAGGGAGAAGTTCTCCGGGAGTATCCTTCAATAGTAGAGCTTTTTCTTGAAGAAACTCTGGATGCTATAAACTGGATAAATGCACACAGGGAAGAAGCAGCAGCGATGAGCTATGAGTTAATGGGAATTCCAGAGGAAGAGGTAAAACTATTTCTCAGCCGTGTACACTATGACTTCAAACCATCAGAAGAAGTAATTGATGAAATAACAAACTATATAAACGTTCTAAACAGAGAGGGATATGGAGGTAAGCCTTTTGGAGACCTGAAAGATCTGTTTATGTGATTTTATGATTTGAAATTAAAGATGAGTATGCTAAAATAGAGAAAAAAATGAAAGGGGGTGGTTGAAACATTCCTGATTGACACACCAGTAATGATAATCTTTGGATTGCTCTTCGGCCCTTATGTGAGGGAGAAGGAGAAAAAAGCTCCATGTTTATCAAGGGCATTCATTTTTGGATTTATCTTTTCCACAATTTTTGTGATTTCTGTAATCTGGTCCTATTTCCTTGCTCCTGACTGGATGTGGATGTATTTCCCGGAGAAGAGTTCTCTCAACATCTGGGGCTGGATCTACATCCTTTCTGTGCTTTACTACTTTCCCTTTATTGGTGGTTTTCTGCTTGGAATGGTGCTTTCGGAAAGGAGCAAAGTTGTCTACTGGATAAGTGTGGTTTACTTTCTCATAATGGAACTGCTGATCATTCTGCTTCTCTTCCAGAGATACTACTTTGTTGGCACAAGGGAAGAATTCCTCAAGGGGAAAGCTGTACCTCTGAATTCTCCTGCCAGTCCTGTGGGAACGCTGATGAACATCTTCAGTATTGTCCTCATAGTCATCTTCATAGCGATGTGGTGGTATCTCAGAAAGTATAAAAGGGCCGAAGCTCTCGAAGAGAGTTGAAGATGGAAACTACCGTCACAGAGGGAAGGGGGGGAATAAAGTGGAGAGTGGAAGATTGTAATCTGAAATGCAGATACTGTTTCTGCTGGAAGGAGAGGAATGAAGGGGGGTCGCTTCCCACCCTCATTGATGCGGGGGAAAAGATAGATGAGCTGGAAATTGCAGGCGGGGAGCCATTTGCAACGGACATTATACCTCTTCTGAGAAGAATAAGAAAGCAGGTTGATTTCATAAAGATTAAAACCAACGGTACCTACCCTTCAAAATTGAGAAGCGTACTGTATGAGTGGCTGGTGGATTATGTGGAACTGCACCTGGTGGCACCAGTAACTAAATGCGATTCTTTCTGTGGAGAGAAAGTCAATCCTGACCTCTTCATAGCCTCCATAACATCCCTTCAGAACTGGGCGGGGGAACAGAAAATAGTCATTCACGCAGGCAGCCATTTCTCAGAAGAAGATCTCTCTCTTACCGCTGATCTGCTGGAAGGTAGCAGGAGTATCCAGCTCATCATCCATGATAACATTAATATTTCGCCAGAAATAGAAGAAAAATTCAGAAGAATTGCCGGTAACTTTGAAATCCTTAAACCTTGAAGTTTCTCACATCCTTAACAAGTTCCTTAATTTTCTGCTGTAAATTCTCAACCTGACCGGAAACATCAGACATCAACCTGTAATTTTCCTTGATGAGTTCCAGATTTTTGTGAATGATGTTGAAAACCTCCTCCGTTTCAATGGAGTGACTCTTACTTGTCTCCTTTATAATTTCAAGGGAATTATTGATTTTTTCAATAGCATCACTTATCACTCTGTTGCTCTCAGCCTGCTGAGATGCAGCCTGATTTATCATTGTACTCAACTCACCAACCTCTTCAGTTGCTCTTGCAATCTGTGACGAAGAGGCAGCCTGCTGCTCAATTGCATTGGCAAGCTCGTGCGCAGATGAGGTTATCCTCTCAGCGGCCTCCCATATTAACTTGTTACCTGATGTCTGCTCCTTAATAGCCTGAAAAATTACCTCGCTCATCTCCAGAGTTTTCTGTGAAGATTCCATAATTCTTTTCAGTCTCTCTTCAGCAACAGCTGTCAGCGATTCCTCCGCTGCCACGTCCTTAAGGGCAGATTGCACCTGCTTCACCGCTGTTTCAATTTCCTCCTGTATGCCCTTAATTATCGATTCTATTTCCTTGGTACTGCTGGATACCTGCTGTGATAGATTCCTGATCTGCTCTGCAACCACGGCAAAACTTCTTCCATGTTTCCCAGCCTGTGTTGCAATTATTGAGGCATTGAGAGCAAGAAGATTCGTCCTTTCGGCCACCTGATTTATCACTATCGTAATTGTGCCAATCTGCTGTGATCTTTCCTGTAATTTCTCTATGACCCTGGCTATCTCTGAAACTGATTCCTTGATCTTTGCCACCCCTTCTGCGGTCTTTTTAACTGACTCCATTCCCTCCTGTGCATTTTCATTGACTTCCTTTGTCAGCTCATTGTTGTGCTTTGTGATCCTCTCAACCTCTTCAATTGAGGTACTTATTTCTGCCGCCGAAGTTGTCATCTCATCAGCATCAGAAACCATTCTCTGAAGATTGTTATTTACCTGGTTTATGGAAGCAGCCATCTCATCAATTCCCGCAGATATTTCAGAAATCGCCTGTGTAAGTTTGTTCATATTGTTTTTGATTTCTTCACTGGTACTACCCAATTCGAGCACAGAGGAACTCGTTTCCTGAGTGGTAAGGAAGAGTTCTTCGATCTGACCTGTGATGTGAACAGTTCCAGTCTTTATTTTTTCCAGATGCTTATCTGCTTCAAGAAGTACTTCTGTTTGCTCATCGGAGCGAGTTTTCAAATTTTGAAAATCTTCCTGTGTTTTGAAAACAAGCCTGTGAATTTCATCAGAAAGCATAAAGACCTTGGTCACAAGATTCCTCAATCCCTCAACCATTTCATTATACGCCCTTCCAAGATCCTCAAGCTCATCATGGGTTTCCAATTCAACTTTGCCTGTGAGGTCTCCCTTTGACACAGATGATGCAAATTCACTCAAAAGAGATATCGGTTCCATAATATTTCTTCTCACCATGTAAGAAACGATGAAATAAATCAACAAAATGGAAAGTATTGTAACTATGATAAGCTGGAAAATGATTTTCCTTCTTCCCTCCTTGATAAAGGAAGTACTGAATCCAAGATGCAGATACGCAACAACTCCCTTGGTAGCATAAACAATTGGTATGAAATAGTGGTAGATCGTACCGGAGTAAAGAACCTTTTCACCTCTCCCTGAGGAAAGAAGAGATATCAGAGAGGAAGATATTCTCTTTCCTATGTACTTTAGGTCAGGATGAGAAACAATGGTTCCGGAGGGATCCACAATTTCAATTATTGAAAGTTCCCTGTTTCTCTCCAGGGTCTTTTTAAGGTCAAGAGCAAACGCAGATAAGCTCTGTAGATCCCCATCTGTCATGTTGAGCTGATTCCTTATGGGATCCAGCAGAAATTTTGATATATTTTTCGCTTTATCATCAATAAGCACCCGGTACTGTCTCGAAAAGATATTCAAAATCAGAAGGGTGTAAAAGGTGAAAATTACCACCACTGAGATTATAATTGTTGCTGAGAATTTCCAGCCAAGTTTACTCCTCATTTTAAATCCTTACTCCCTTTTCTGATGAATCGTAAAGTATAGAGAAAACCCTCTCAAATTCCTTTCTCGTTTTCTCCAGATTCCCTGAATTATCAATAACAACATCAGCCCTCCTCCTCTTCTCCTCAATGGAAAGCTGGTTTCTTATTCTGGAAAGTGCCTCTTCTCTGCTCAAACCATCCCTCTTCATTATTCTTTCAATCTGGATTTCTTCAGGGGCATACACCACAACAACATGATCAAACAGCTTTTCAAGACCAACTTCGTAAAGAAGAGGTACCTCCACAACCAGCATTTCCTGACCTGCCGACTGGTACTTCATGAGAATATCCTTCAACTTTTCAATAACTGCTGGATGAACTATGGAATTTAATTTTTCAAGCTTGCTACGATCAGAAAACACAATTTTACCCAGCAATTTTCTGTTAATTGTACCGTC
>JALSQH010000202.1 GCA_026985515.1 bacterium | reverse complement strand
CAGTGATCCCATTGCTGAATTTTACCTTGCTCTTGCTGACATGTATGTAAATGGAAACCTCGAAGAGAAAATCTTTGACAGAGCTTCACTTCTTCTTCCTGAATTGAGGGATGTGGCAAATTACTTTACAGCGCTCAATTACCTTCATCTTCTCAAAGATAGCGACACGATTGAATGGTTAAAAAAGACCATTGCAATAACAGATGATCCTGAAATCCTGACTGAGTCCAGGAGATATCTGTACTACCTGGAAAATAAAGGCAAAAACTTCAAGAATTATGGTGTTGTTGCGAGAGCCGGAGCGGGATATGATACTGATCCACTGAGGGAAGGGAAATCTGACCAGAATGTTCTTTATTCCATGATGAGATTGAAAGCCTATTACATTACTTCTCCAGGAAAATCTCAGTTCGGAGTACATGAAAAATTTTTCAGCAGGTACTTTTTCAAGCCAGATTACTCGGCAGGAAGAAGGTTCTATTCCAGAACATCCCTTACATATTTTCACACATCAGGAAAATTTAAAGAAGCTCTTTCCATATTTTACAGGTATAACTCCTTTGGTGGTGAGCTGAGAAATGATTATGGAGGAGATATCTTTGTTGATTTTTCTCAGGGCATATTAAATGTATTCAGGATGGGTGGAGGTATCTTTTCATACAACATTTCAAACTGGGTGAACAATGGTTTCGGTTTTTATGCTTATATGAACGAATTATTTCTATTTGATGCAGGGAGAAGCAACGGATACATCGGAACAGGTTACTGGAGTGAGAGGGGGGGCTATTTTTCCAGACAGGGTCCCTATTTTGAACTCAGTATCGATAAAAATATGGTGGGGGGACTGTATCTTGGATTATGGACAAGACTTTCGGCAGAAGACTATCCAGACTTTCCCACGAAGAGAAACGATACAATACTGTGTGGAGAACTTTCTCTGTATTACAGGTGGTTGGGAAGTATTGAGCTTGGTGCAACATATGGGATGAACAGAACTCTTTCATATTTGAAAAACGTAAATGAGAAGTGGCTAGTGGTATGGTTAGGCGGATACTTTTAATTTTTATTATATGGTTTTTCTTCTTTGCTGAATACCTACTTGGAGGAACCATCGTATCTGTGTCGGGTGGTGTTTTCATAAATCGGGGAAATAAGTCTTTCAGGGTAAAAGGTGGAGAGGCAATCAGTGACGGTGATGTGATAGATGCTTCCCTTGGCAGAGCAGTGGTGCTGATAGATAGTAACCAGGTCGCTGTGGTTAACAATGGAATGTTGAAAATTCAGGTGCTTGAGGGTAAAACCACTGGATATCTTTTTAAGGGTAATGCAAGATGGGTCGTCTATGGAGGTGAGAGGAGTTTTTACACTCCAACTGCTGTTATTACTTCCTCTGCAGGAAATATACTTGTAAAGTACATTGAAGGTACAAGCTCCACAGAGGTGTATCAGCTTGATGGTAAGTCCACTGTGAAGAATGTTAAGGAGAGTGTTAAAGGTGAAGTGGAACTGGAGCCCCTCAAAATTACAGTGGTTTCCGAAAATAAGCCCCCTGCCAGGATGTTGCTTCACCTCTCTGTGGATGATAAAAAAGATGTTATGAAGAATTATTCCATTGTGGACAGCTTCCGTAACAGATATCAGGAGAGGAAGGACCTCATAAAACTCGGCACCAAGCTTTACCACCAGGAGGAAAAAAGGTCCAGTGTCTTTGTTTACCCCGATAAGAACCCGTTTTCAGATAACTACTCTCGGGCCTACATAAAGGAATTTTTTCTCATTAAGGGAAAAGGTTCAGTGAAGGTAAAATGGAAGCTGAAAGAAAAATGAGATGTAAGATAGCTGTTTTACTCTTATTATTCCTGATTTTCCTGTGGGAAGGTTGCAGGCGGGGATCAGGGAACCTGACAGGTGGAATCTCTCTGGAAATTGTTGTGCCGGTTAGTAATAAAAGTTTTTACCCTCTTTCCCTTTCATCTTCCATACTGCAAAAGGGAATAGTTGAAATTATCGTTAAAAAGGGAAACTTTGTCATTTCCAGAAAATTCCCTTTTACCAGTTACTCCGCCACTGTGACAGGTATTCCCGCTGATACTGGTTACACTCTTCAGGTTTCAGCAAAATTCGTGACAAAAATTTACACGGGGGAAAAAGATAATATCACAGTTTTACCGGGAATTGTCACAGATGCAGGAGTGATCACACTGAAAGAGAAAGAACTTCAGCACAATATTGAGAGGGAAGCTCCTCCTCCACCGGTTATTACATCATATCCTTCTGTGACCCGAGAGCTAAATGTGACAATATATGGAGAGAAAACCACTGGAACAGCCATAATTAAAGATGGGATTCAGATTGTTCCACCTGGTCCCGAAACAGAATGGTCAGCCACTCTCAGATTGAAAAAGAACCAGATTAATGAGTTTAATTTTGTGGCAAGGAGATACTTTGAAGATGGTACTTCCATAGATAGTTCTGCAACTGTTCTCAGAATAATTCATGACAGCATCCCACCCCACACACCAGCTGTTAGCTTTTCCTTTGCCGGTAACAGAAGATCTGTATTCAATTTTACCGCAGGAGAAGATATTCCCTCTTCCATTGATTACTCCATGGGTGGGGTTACAGGGGTGGGCATCGTGAGGATGGGTGGAAATACCTCCTGCCCTGCTCTTCAACAGGGATACAGATATGAAGCTGGAGATACCATATCAGGTGGAATTTTCCTTGGATATTACTCAAACTTTTTTACTGATACCACTGTTTCACCATCAACTTCCTATCGATATTGCTTCTTCACTGTGGATGCTGCCTACAACTACAGCAGTCCGGCTGCAGATGATCTCCTGACTGCCAGTGAGGTCAATCTTTCCATCCCTATGGGGAAGATTGAAACTGAGGGGAACTTTATCTTCTTTTTGAGTGGCGGTGTTTTCAGAAAATATGAGCTTTCAGGTACAGGCGGTGTGATAGCCACAAATATCAAAGACTTTGATGCCTCAGAGGGTGCCTATCTTCTGTACTCCAGCGAGAACACACTCAGTATCTACAATGTAAGTGACGACAGTTACAGAGCCTCTGTTACCACAGATTCCCTTTACGGCATTTCAATCACAGGTGGTGATGTGAATTTCTTTGCATCTTCAAACTGTGTCTCCATTCCTGTGTGGTTAATAGACACCTCGGGAAATAAGAGGTTGATTCTCTCTGTTTCTGGAAATGAATGTGTCCATTCACCCTATATCTATGGTAAGTGGATGATTTACCTTGAAGGGGATTCTCTCTATCTTCTTTCACTTTCTTCCAGTGGAGGGACACCTCATCTTCTTGAAAGTTTCTCTTCCGGAGTTACAGATCCTGTTCTTGTGGTGAATGGGGGAAAATTTTATGTCACTCTCAGAGCAGGAGGCCATGTTCTTTTCCTGACTTTCAATTCCTCCTATCAAAAGATAAAAGAACTGCTCTTTTCAGGTCAGATTTCTGATCTCACCTCTTCTCTATTCTTTTTTGTAAAGAATGATAACCTTGAAGTTATGCCTGTTAGGGGAGGGTATCCGCTGATATTTGGAAAAGGAGAGTACCTTGATGTATCGAAAAGCACTGGAAGAATCTTCTGGACTGGTCCTGGTTATTTTGGTTACAGGTAGTTTTTTCCTGTTCTCGGCATCTGTTTTTTCATTTGAAATTCCTGAGTCTTCAGTTGCCCATGGGATGGGAAACGCATATTCTGTGGTGGGACATGAAAATGGTTTACTCAAGGCGAATCCCGCAACGGCAGCTGATACCCATCTTTTCAGCATCGGTTTTAATACTTTCAAAATGAATGATTCTTCAAAGACCATGTATGTGGATCTTTCTGCCTTTGATTCAACCCAGGAACTTGCTGGTGGAATGCTCTATGGGAGAATCTTCAGTGCTGAGGATGGGGGTAAGAGTGTAAAGATTGACAATTTTTACTTTTCCCTTGCGGAGCACTACTCTGAAATGCTCTACTTTGGACTTGCAGCTAAGTGGATAAAGGATTATGTGAGGAGAAGAAAGGGGTGGGATCTTGATGCTGGAATGATGGTAAAATTCAGTGAACTTATCAGATTTGGTGTGGGATTTTACAATTTTCTCAAATACAGCAATTCATATTTTCCTGAAGCTCTTGAGTTTTCCATTGGAAGCAGTGTGGATGATTTTTTCAGAGGAGAAGTTGACTGGGTTCAGCATCTTGAGAATGGATGGAAAAAGGATGATACTCTCATAAGGGTTGGTGTTGAGTTTCTGATTTACAATACAATTGGATTGACTGCCGGATGGAATCTGGAAGGCTACAGGTACAACACATATTCAGGAGGTATCTACTGGCGATATCCGAGAGGAATTGTTTCTTACAGTTTTTCCTCCAACCAGAAGGATGGTGAAGTACATATGCTAACTGTTGAAGTTTATCTGGTACAGTGAAACATGTTTTACCTTTCACTGGCCCTGGTTTCTGTTCTTTTTATCCTTTTTCTTCACAGCAGAGTTAGTTTTTATACTGGAAGTGAAAATTTCCTGGAGTTTTCTGGTTTCAAAATTGAATTCAAGAAGATTATCAGGCTGTTTAAAGGAAGGGGAAAGAGAACCAGAAGTTCAAAGTTGCTTCGCTATTTCTGGAAATTTTCACCTTCTCCGCGGACATTTAAAATTATTTCTCAGATGGTCATCAGAGAATCTGAGAGGGATCTTTTCCTTTCCACCGCTGACCCTTTCTGGGATGGGATCTTGAGCGGGGTGAAGTATGCTTTTGGTATGAGGAATTTTCATCCCGGTTTTGCACTCCGTCCCTTTTTCATTTTCCGGGCTGGTGGAAGATTGATTTTATTTGTAAAAATTGGTTTTATATGGATAATTGATATAATCAGGAAGGAGGTGGAAAATGTCCTACATCGAGGCAATTGAGAAAATGTTTGAAAATTTTAAGTCCATTACAACCACAAAAACTGTGGTGGGGGAACCGATACAGATTGGAAGCAAAACGGTTGTGCCCCTTATTCAGGCTTTGATTGGTTTTGGTGGCGGTGGTGGTGAGGGGGAGTTGAAGGAGGGAGTTATCAAAAAGAGTAAGCATGGTACGGGAGGCAGCCTCTCAGGGTTTGGTGGTGGTATGAAGGTAACTCCCATTGCACTCCTCATAATAGATGGAGACAATGTTTCCTTTATCAGAGTTACAAAGGGCGGTGGTGTTTTTGATAAACTTGTCGATCAGATTCCAGACATACTTGATCGATTCACCGGGAAGGAAGAAGAGAAGGAAGAATGAGATCAGGTATAGGCTTTGATTTCCATCCGTTTAAGAGAGGGGAGGTTATTTACCTTGGTGGAGTTGAGATTCCCTGTGAATACACTCTTGAAGGGCATTCAGATGCTGATGTGATAATCCACGCAATTGTTGACAGCCTTCTTGGTGCAGCTGCTCTTGGGGATATTGGCGAGTATTTCCCCCCCTCAGATGAGAGATGGAAGAATGTCAGAAGCGAGTTTTTTCTCAGAGAAACCATTGAGCTATTGAGAAAAAAGGGTTACAGGGTGGTCAATGTGGATCTTACCTATATTGGTGAGGTACCCAGATTATCCAGATGGAAAAAGTCCATTGAACAGAATTTAGAAAGGATTATTTCAGCTCCTGTTAATGTTAAGGCCACCACCATGGAGGGGATGGGTGTGATTGGTCAGAAGGAAGGGGCTGCTGCGATAGCTATTTCCACAATAGAGGAGGTTAAGAATGGTTGATGAGAGGGATCTTTCGGAACATATTTCATGTTACGTATGTGCGTGGAGAGAAACCTGCAAAATAAGGTTTGGTAAACCCCCTTCATATGCAAAGAGATGTCCGGAATTCTCATGGGATGTTACCATAAAAAAGAGGATCATTGCGGAAATGGAAAAGAAGGAGAAGGAAAATAATGCATGAGTTACTTGCTCAAAGGGTTCAGAGGAGAATCAGGGAGCTTTTCCCGGATGTTGAGGGAGTTGAAATTAAAATTGATGTTCCACCCAGGCCGGAAATGGGGGATTATTCAACCAATGTGGCAATGACGCTTGCTCCGTTGCTTAAAATGGCGCCACGGGAAATAGCCGGTAAAATCGTTGATGGTTTCAGTGACAGGTGGATAGAGAAGATAGAGATCGCTGGTCCTGGCTTCATTAATTTTTTCATTTCAAAAGAAGGATGGGCGGAGTGGTTTTCCGGTATTTTTTCAGATCCGGAGAAGCTTATCCCTGATCTTGGGAAGGGAAGGAAGGTCCACCTTGAGTTTGTGAGTGCCAATCCCACAGGTCCTCTCCATGTGGGGCATGGAAGGGGAGCAGCCCTTGGGGATACTCTGACAAGACTATTGAGAGCTACGGGTTTCCAGGTGCTCACAGAGTATTATATCAATGATGCCGGAAGGCAGATAACAAAGCTGGGGGAATCTGTTTACCTGAGATACAGGGAGCTCTTTGGCGAGGAGATAACACTTGAAGAGGATCATTATAAGGGAGAATATATTATTGAAATTGCAAGAAAAATCAGAGACCTTTATGGAGACAGATTCATCAGAGAAAATGACCTGGAATTTTTTAAAAAATTTGCAGCGGAGGAGATTCTTAATGGAATAAAGGAAGACCTTGACATATTCAGAGTTAAGTTTGATTCATGGTTTTCTGAAAGGAGCCTTTATGATAGGGGAGTTGTTGATGAAACTGTGGAGATCCTGAAGAGTAAGGATTTGATCTATGAAGATGAGGGAGCTATCTGGTTCAGGTCTTCCCTTTTTGGTGACGAAAAGGACAGAGTTATAAGAAGATCAACAGGGGAGCCCACCTACTTTCTGGCTGATATTGCCTATCACAGGTTGAAATTTGAGGGGGGGTATGATCTCATCATTGATATATGGGGTGCGGATCATCACGGGTACGAACCACGAATCAGGGCAGCCATGAAGGCCTTGGGTTTTGACGAGGAAAGGTTAAAGATTCTTTTCATTCAGCTTGTCTCCCTCATAAAAGATGGCAGACCAGTCTCAATGAGCACCAGGGCGGGAGAATTCGTAACACTCAGAGATGTTGTGGAGGAGGTTGGAGTTGATGCGGCGAGGTTTTTCTACCTCTTGAGGAGAAATGATTCTCATCTTGATTTTGACCTTGACCTTGCCAGAAAAAAGAGCAATGAGAATCCTGTGTATTATGTTCAGTATGCACATGCCAGAATTTCAAGCATATTCAGACAGGGTGAGAAAAAGGGACTGGATGTAAAACCTGAATTTTTCCCCGAAAAGCTTGGAGAAGGTGAGATTCCTCTTCTTAAAAAAATTGCAGATTTCAGCAGGATAATAGAGCAGAGTGTGAGAGACCTTTCCCCTCACAGGATTCCTTTTTATCTTGTTGAACTTGCCCGTCAGTTTCACCAGTATTATAATGAAACAAGGGTTCTTACTGAAAATGTTGAGGAAAGAAAGACCAGACTGGCTCTTATTGAGGTGGTGAAGTACATTTTGAGGGAGGGACTCGAAATAATTGGAGTTGAAGCTCCGGAGAAAATGTAAATGAAAGACAGGGTTGTTTTTACTTTTGAAAAAAGGGAGCTGGTCCTTTTAATTCTCACCTTTTTCATATTTGCAATTGCAATCTTTTTTATCGGCTTTGTGGCTGGTACCAAGTTCAGTAAAAGCAGTAAAGAGAAAAAATATGCCCGCGCCGGGGTGAAAGAGATAAAAATTCCTGCCGTTGAGGAATCAAAGAGGGTGAAATATGTTGTATCCACCACCCATGGCACAGAGATTTATGTTGTCTCAGAAACTGCGGCAGAAACCAGAGAACGACCTCTACAGGGTGAGAAGGAATCTGAATCGGGATATGTGGAGAAAAAAGAGGAAAGAAGAAAGTCGCCACCTCAAGAAACTGTTTCTTTGAGGAAAAAGAGTGAAACAAAGAAGGCAGAAAAAAAGAAAAAAATAAAGCTTCCCAGAAAATCGGTCCCCCCCGTAAAAATCAGGAAACCTTTTACAGTGCAGATTGCCGCCTTCCGGAGATTGAGCGATGCTTACAATCTTATGAGAAAACTCCAGAGGATGGGCTTTGACGCGTATTATGAGAGAACCAACATTCCCGGGAAGGGTATCTGGTTCAGAGTGAGGGTTGGTCATTACCGTACGAGAGATGAAGCCACAAAGGCTGCCAGAAGAATAAAAAGAAAGACAGGATACCCTGCT
>JALSQH010000201.1 GCA_026985515.1 bacterium | reverse complement strand
AAAGACATAGCAGGGATTTTTTATTGATATATCTCGACCTTCTGAGTAGGAAGGCTGTCTCTATAGATGAGAAAATTAAAAGCAGAATAATAGGAGTCCAGCTTATAGAAACTGATTATTTCAATTTAATACTTCCCTGGCTTTCTCAGATTCTTGGTATAGGTATACCTGAAAAATTGAAATTTTATATCCAGGACTTTTATAACTGGATACAATGGCATTTCTATCATGGAGGTGGAAGTATGGACAGAAGGGTTGAATATGAGTTAATAAAAAATTTTTTGCTTGATGATAGCAAATTGAATAAGTCTGAAAAACTCATAATGGCCTTTACGATGTGTGAAAATTTCGAGGAGATTTGCAAGGAGATTCACAGGAGGAATGTAATGGAACCCTTGCAAAAAAAGTTAAAAAATTTATTCAAAGATAAGAATTATAAATATGAGGCAAAAGAGGATGATGAAGGTATAAATATAACACATCCTGATTGGAAGGGGAAATTGTTTTTGAGACTCGGAAGGAGTTTTGAAAAGTGTGAGCACAGTGATACCTGGTTATTTTTCGCACTTCAAGGAAATAGTGAGGGTGAATTAAAGAATATATCAGAGGTTAAAAAAATTTTTTCCATATTGGAGCAGTATTATACTGATGCAAAACCTTGGGGTATTTTCCAGGTTTCTCTTTTACACATGCCTTTTAGAGATTATTTTGAAAAGATGATAACGATGCCAGACGAATTGGTGGATATTTACTTTGAGAAGGTTGGAGAATTTATTGATAGAATAGAAAACCATAACATTAAAGCTCTCATTGTCGGTATAGTGAATAAACTTCCCTGAGAAGTCCCTTAAATTCTTCCTATAGATTTGCATATGTCGAAAAAAAAAGGGAGAGTTATTTCTAATATCTTATCTATTGTATAAAAATCTTATATAAGAAAATTATTTTTTATTCCACCAAATTACTATAACAGCTTGAAATTACTATATTTCCACTCTGGCACACTTCTTGTTATTTCTCCCAAAAATCTTCAGGAGGTGCAGTTATGAAGGTGGTTCTGAAACATCCACAGACAGGAGAAATTAAAGAATCGGCCACAGGCTTTGCCTGGTGGATGCTTCTTTTTGGGGTGTTTGTCCCGCTTGTGAGGGGAGATTTTAAATGGTTTTTTCTCTCACTTCTTCTGTCAATACCAACATTTGGATTGATATGGATTATCCTCCCTTTCATCTACAACAAGATTTACATTAAGGAACTCATCAAGAAGGGTTTTAAAGTCCAGAGAGTTGAGGGAGGGTCAGTTGAGGATTTAAAAAGGGTTCTGAATATGGATGTTCCAATTTATGATTGAGCTGGAAAAAACAGGAGGGAAGTATGGGAGAAAAGGTATGGTTTTACGAATCTCATGGAAAGAGATTGGGTCCCTTTGACGAAGAAGAAATAAGAGAGCTGATCCAGAGCGGGAAGATAACATATGGTACGCTGGTCTGGAAACAGGGGATGAAGGAGTGGAAGTTAATTGAGGATACAGAATTAATAAAGTATCTATCTGAGGTTTCTCCGCCTCCCCTCAAAGGACAGTCTGTAAATAATACAGTAGTATGGTTTCTTGCCTTTGCTCCACTTATAGGGACTATTCTGGAATATACAATTGCAGAAATGAAGTATGGAAGTGACCTGCTGGCGCAGGTTGCTGTTAAAAATGGTCAGTTCTGGTATGTTACTCTTCTGCTGAACATTGGACTTGCTTATCTTGATGACATCATTTTGAAGAGGGCTGGTCACGATACCTCAAAATTTGGAGGGTGGGCTATTATTGTACCGGTATACCTTTACAAGAGGGCGAAGGCTGTGGGACACAATTTAGCATATTTTATTGTCTGGTGGGTAA
>JALSQH010000200.1 GCA_026985515.1 bacterium | reverse complement strand
CCAGCCAGGAAGCAAAAAAGGCACCAATAAAAAGCAAGATGGTATTAACAACAGGCTTTCCAACCAGAGAACCCCTGACAACTATTCCACCACCGACAACATAGAGCGACCAGAGAAGTATGATAAAAGGTATATAATCACCAACAATGACCTCTAAAAACTCCTTCCAGGCTTCATGACCAAACATGTATATGAAAGGAATAAAAAGAATTGCTGCCCAGGCAAATGAGACTTTTCCAAAGTGATGATGCCAGAAATCGGGGAGAACAAGAGGGAAAATTGCTATGCTGAGCAGAATCCCTGCAAAGGGAAGTGCCCACCACAAAGATAATTTTGCTCCAAGGGGAACACTCTCAGCTCCCTCGCCTGCAAAGAGGAAGGCAGGTAAAAGAAGAAGTAAAATACCTCCTGCAAGAACCAGATTCTTTTTATTCATCTTACTCCTCGCTTTTGGTGGGTTTGAAGATTTTTATAGTATTGGTTTGGAGAAAAAAATCAAGTGAATGATAATATAATTACCTTTCTCTATTCAAGATAGGCGTGAGCACTCAGAACTTTTTTAGAAATTCCTTTATCTTACTCACATCACCCCCTTTTAATACATCCTTTACTTCTTCGATGAACTGGCCGGGATCCATAGAATAGCCACTCCTTAGACAATCTATGCCCTTTATTTTCCCACTCTCCCACGCTATCTCTTCACTTTTTCCCACAAGTTTCTCTTCTAACTTTTCTCCTGTTCTGGAACCCGTGAAAACAATATCAATATCCCTGTATGGTTCAAAACCAGAGGCTCTTATGATTTTCTCTGCAAGATCAATTATCTTCACCGGCTTTCCCATATCAATAACCACTATTTCTCCCCCTTTTACCATGGCAGCTATATGTAAAAGCTCCTGGACTGCGTCCTCAAGTGTGATGAAAAACCTCTTCATCCGGGGATCCGTAACAGGTAGTGGACCACCTCTCTCCACTCTGGAAAGAAAAATCTCCACCACACTCCCCCTGCTTCCAAAAATATTGCCAAATCTCACAGAAGTAAAGGAAGTCTTCCCCATCCTGTTGAAACTGCATGCCAGGATCTCGGTTATTTTTTTGGTTCGTCCTAACACGCTCACCGGTTCAACTGCCTTATCAGTGGAAATATTGATAAACTTTAAAGTCCCGGTTTCGAGAGAGGCTCTCATCACATTGTATGTACCCAGAATATTGGTTTTCACACCTTCAATGGGAAACTTTTCCAGCAAATGGAGGTGCTTGTAAGCGGCTGAATGAAAAACCACATCCGGAGTTTCTGTTTTGAATAGATCACTAACCAGACTCTCATCCCTTATATCTCCAAGCACCGGAGAAAAATTTCTAAACCCGTAAAGCTCTGCCTCAACAACAAGATCGTTGAGGCGGGTATCATCAATGTCAAGGGCGACTATTTTTTTCACAGGTGCCTCAAAAAGAGTTTTTACTATACCAGATCCAATAGTTCCACCAGCCCCGGTAACAAGGATTACTTTATTACTGAAAAAATTCAGATCCTCCTCAGATAAATTTTCTTCTTCCACTTCTTTGCCCACAACCTTTCTATAGAGTTCCAGAAGATCAATTCCCATCGTTTATTTCCTGTAAGCTTCTAAAATATCTATCAAATTTTTCACCACATACTCCACTTCCTGATCCTCCATAGAAGGAAACAGGGGAAGAGAAATAACTCTCTCGAAAAGAAACTCTGCCCCGGGAAAATCCTCTTCCCTGAATCTGTCTCTGTATATGGAAAAACGATAGAGAGGAATAAAATGCATGCTCGCACCTACTCCTCTCTTTTTAAGCTCTTCTATTACTCTGTCTCTTGAAATTGTGAGTTTCTCCACCTTCAGTTTTACCACGAAGAGATGCCAGGATGGATCTGTGTGTGGAGGAACCACAGGTAATTGAATCAATTCGCAATCCCGCAAAAGTTCCACATATTTTTCAACCTCCCTTTTTCTCATCTTCTTCATCAAAGTAGCTTTTTTAAGCTGGGATATACCCAGTGCTGCCTTAAAATCTGTGGCATTGTACTTGTAACCATGAGTTACCACATCATATTTCCACCTTTTTATATCTCCATTCACGTCAGCTTCATACTTTATGCCATGCAACCTTTTTAATCTGATAAGCTCTGCCACTTCTCTTCTGCGGGTTACAACCATCCCTCCCTCTCCAGTTGTGATGGGTTTGGTCGCGTAAAAGGAAAAGGCAGCACCGTCAGAAGAAATTCCCACATGCTTTCCTCTGTAAAAGGATAGAAAGGCATGGGCAGCATCTTCAATCACAAGGATATTCCTCTCTTTCGCTATTCTCATTATTTCATCCATCTCGCAAGGAACTCCAGCAATATGCACAGGTATAATTGCCTTAGTCCTCTCAGTAATTTTTCTCGCCAGATCATCAACAGAAATATTCATACTTTCCCTATCCACATCAGCAAGAATAACTTTAGCCCCCGTATATTCAACAGCCTCTGCCGTGGCTATAAATGTAACAGCAGGTACAATGACTTCATCACCCGGACCAACTCCATAAGCATCAAGTAAAAGATGGAGAGCTGCTGTTCCTGAATTAACAAATACGCAGTTTCCCGCTCCAATTGAGCGACAAAATTCCTTCTCAAATTTTTCAGTGATTGCTCCTGTGGTGAGCCATCCAGATTTCAGAACCCGAAGCACCTCTTCCACATCTTCATTACCTATAAATGGCCTGAAAAACGGGACTTCTTTCCTCATATTGAAAATTATAAAATCATCACCGCGATATAACAAACTTCTCCTTAAATATCCAGCTGTTTCGCCAGAGTCGCTATGAATTCATTGTCCGATAGCAAACGCTTTACATCTTCTTCCTTCAATTTAAAAGGTGTCTCGACTTTGAAAAGTCCTTCTCCGAACCTTTCCAGTCCCTCCGAACCTGAAAAAAGTTTATCTTCATCCTCCCCATCGAAGTTTACATTCACAGAAACTGATGGATTAATTACTCCACCAATCAATTTCAGAAGCTGAGAAATTCTGAAAGTGTAACCACTCCTGTAAAGGTATATGCCAGGTTCTTCAAAAAGAATTAACATTAAGGCGAAAGAGAGATCATGCGCACTGACAAGATCAAATTTAATATCGGGAATGGAAAAATTGATTTTTATCATACCCCTGGCTACCTGCTGCAAAAACTCAAAGAATCTGTTACCGGCACCTGCTAACCTTCCCGCTCTG
>JALSQH010000199.1 GCA_026985515.1 bacterium | reverse complement strand
TCTGAGAAGATAGACATTCTTATATCTTCTCAACAAAGATTCAGCGATTCTGAGAGTAACACCCACATCACGGGCAAAAGATGATACTCCACCTGACAGGTAAATAAAAGGTGAATTATTATTCATCGCATCAGCAAGTTTAAAGGGGAAAAGAACATTTCTCCTTATCAGATCATCAGCAGATACAAATTGTGTAATTTCACTCTCTCTAAATGTATCCAGATAAAAAACATAATCAGGGCGAACCTCTCTATACAGAGCAGTCACTTCCTCCCCACAAACAGATTTAGCACTGACATGAAATTTCACCTCACTCCTGCAGTTGACACACCGATTCTTAAATAATCTGTCAAGCTCCCATGCTTCAAAGGGGTCAGTTGCAACAATATCCACCCTTTTACTGCCAAGGAGAAGCAGATGAAAAAGGAGAGTTCCTAAAAATGAGGCAGAATCACCTCCATAAATCAGGACCTTTTTACCCCCAATTTTCTCCTTTAATTTCTCGTCAAATTCTTTGTTGTAAATCAACCTCCGGAAGAGAAATTCAAAATCCAATGGTTCAATCCAGCTCTGCAAATTATCAGGGAAAAAAAGCCGGTAGTAAAGAGGATCAAAGGTGAAAAGATTCTTCCCGGTTATCTCCCTCACCCTCAGAAAAGATTCTCCTTTGATTGTGGTCTCCCTGGATGGCAGAATGAAAATTGAATTTATAGCCTCCCTCTCAACGACATTAAATATGTCCTCAAATGTCCCTATAACTTTTCTGTTCTCGAAACTCTTTCCAACATCATCTTCAGAACGGGAGAGAATTCCTACAATATCGAAGAAATCGCTAATTTTTTCAAAAGCTGTAATCACCCTTTCAAACTCCTCTTTCTCCGCATCACCTGTGAGGATCGTCCTTGTACCTCCACGGGAAAAATCTCTGAACTGGTCTATTATTACCCTGTAACCCTTTATGAATGCAAGTCCTGTTATTGGGGCAAGGAAAATTATGGATCTGGGAAAACTTGAAAAAAAATTATGCCTCAAGCTGAGTACAGCAAGACCAAAAAGCAGAAAGGTCAGGCCAACCGCCTTTATTAGCTCAATCAGATTGATGGAGGAAGCCTTCCAGCCAATACGGTAAATCCTGAACAGAAGAAAGGAAAGCACTCCAGACGGAACAAAAAAAGCAAGTCCCTTCCACATATTCACAAAGTGCTTGTGGGGAATGTGAAAATCAAACCTCAGGTAAAATGTTACAATGTATGCAACAGTCAGAACTGTAAGATCTCCAATAAGGTAAAGAACCTTCTCCTTTCCCGCCTTGATAATTCTGTTCCAGATACCGCGAAAGAGTTTTAGAGCGGTCAGGAAAAGAATTTTGAGGTCTGTGGAAAAGGAGATTTCCTTCAAATACCTGTAGTAGAACCTCACCTTTTCAGAATGGATATGTCTGATATAGTAATCCTCAATCTCTTCAGGTGTTGATCCCTTGCCCTTCAGCAGTTCTTCCTCCTCCGTGTAGTAAAGGGTTGCATAATCAGTGAGACCGGGTCTCACCCTGAGAATAATTTCATAATCATCTTTAAAAGGAATAACAAACTTTTCCAGTACAGCCCTTGGCCCCACCAGGCTCATGTCACCCTTAAGTACATTGAAAAACTGGGGCAGTTCATCAAGCTTGGTCTTCCTGAGGAAAGAACCTATGCCTGTAATCCTTGGATCACCTGCAAAGGTTACCCCGGCTCCATTTCTCTCACTTCCAACCCTCATGCTTCTGAATTTGTAAAGGGTAAACTTTTTAAAATTCCTGCCAACCCTCTCCTGTTTGAAAATAACCGGTCCGGGAGATGTGATTTTAATAATGACAGCAATCACCAGAAAGACAGGTGAGAGAAGAATCAGAGCAAGGAGAGAAGCTGTAATATCAAAGATTCTCTTGAAATATCTGACATAGGGTGAATTCAATCTTTTCTCAATTATCTCAAGTTCCTCTTTGCTTATCTCCATGCAATCAATTATAAAAGTATTGAAAGTATAAACAAGTTATCCATCTTTATGGAAAAAATTTGTTCTGTATAATGAGCCAGTATGAAAAAGAAAGTTATCTGGATTGTCAACAATTACGCCGGCACTCCAGAAAGAGGAATGCAATTCAGACAATACTATCTGGCCAGTGCCCTACGGCAGCTGGGATATGAAGCCTTTGTAATATCCTCTTCATACCATCACCTTTTAACAAATTTCCCGGAGAATGGGGTTGCGGATGAAAAAGGAGTTCCTTTTCTATGGATAAGAAATACAAAATATCACGGCAATGGAGTGGGAAGAATCGTCAACATGATTATCTTTTCCACACTTTATCCAGTTGAGGGTATGAAGAAACTTCCTCCACCAGATGTCATAATTACCTCATCTCCTCATCTCTTCGTTCTTCCCCCGGCACTCATTCTCTCCCATGTCATGAGAACAAAACCAAGGGTAATTTTTGAAGTCAGGGATATCTGGCCTCTATCCCTGACTGAACTTATGAATACATCCCGCTGGAATCCTCTTGTGGTAACATTCTCCATTATTGAAAAAGCTGGTTACAAATATTCAGATGCAGTTGTTTCTCTGATTCCCGGCGCCATAGAGCATATGAAAAAGAAGGGGTTAAAAGAGGAACAGTTTAACTACATTCCAAACGGGCTTCCCGAAGAAGTCATAAAAAAATATGAAAAACCTTCCAGAGAAATCTTAAGTGATGAAGATAGAAAAACGCTTGAAAAGATTGAATCAATGACTGCAGGATGTTCTTTTAAATTTGTTTTCACAGGGACTGTGGGGCTGGGAACAGGCATTGAATCTCTCCTTGAAGGATTTGCCACTTTTTCCAGCAAGATAAATTCAGCCTGTTTTATCGTGGTGGGAGACGGAGCACTGTTTGAATCTCTGAGGAAAAAATATTCTCATCCATCATATCCCGTTTTTTTCACAGGAAGAGTGAAGCCTTCTCTTGTACCCCATATTCTCAAAATGTCCGATGTGGCATGTGCGGGGTGGCCCAACAAAAAGATTTACGAACTTGGTGGCAGTCCCAATAAACTTTTTGACTACATGGCGGCATCTCTTCCCATACTTTTTGTAGCACCAGTAAAAGAGGAATACAACATAGTTGCCCGGGCAGGTGCAGGAATCACAATTCAGGATTATGACAAACCAAGAATAGCTGAAGGATTTGAAAAATTATTCAAAATGGACCCGGACGAAAGAAAAAAAATGGGTCACAATGGCCATAAATATCTCCTCCAGAACTTCACATACAGAGAAATAGGGAAACAGTACTCAAAACTGATAGAAAAACTGCTGGATTAATCAAGCAATTCTCTGTAAAGTTGAAGCAGTTTCTTCTCCTCTTTTTCCCAGTTAAACTTCTCAATAATAAGTCTTCTGGCTCTCTCTCCCATCTCTCTGGCCACATCGTCATTCGTAAGAAGAAAATTTATCGCCTCTGCTATTTCATCTGGATCCTCAGGATTAACGCAGAGTCCAACTCTGTTATCTTCCAGAACAGATTTCCATAGAGGAAAATTTGATCCTATTACAGGAATCCCGGCTGACATATATTCAAACATCTTGTTTGGCTGAGAATTGATATGGTTGGGAGCAGGCAGAAGGACGACCATTCCCACCTTTACTCTGCTTAAAATTTCTTTAACCTTCTCACGGGAGACGAACCCGTAGTATCGTACCTTTTTCCACCCGGGCAGGGAAGAGACCTCCCTGAAAAGTTCCTCACTTTCAAACCTTCCTGCAAGATGCAGAACAGTGTCAACCTTTTCAAGACTCTTCACCAGCTCAACTATTCCCCTTATTCTCGTTATTCCACCCACATAGCAGATCTCGGGACGCCTCTCGCTCCACGGAACTGGCTCAAAAAGCTCATTCACCAGCGGATAATTGGTTATCTCCACAACTGGCCTGTCAGTAATTTTCTGAAATCTCTCCTTTATAAAAGCCGTTGCAGTTACAATTGCGTCAAACTTCTTTGCAAAAAAGGATTCAATTACTTCTATTGAGGAAGATACCAGTGGTCTGAATTTTACAGGAATGTACCGCTTGTAATAGATCTGCCTCGGCACATCTTCGTGAACATCATAAATTACTTTTTTCCCCGCAAGCTTAAGCAAATAGCATATTAAAAGTAATTCAGGATCGTGACAGTGAAATAGCTCTGCTCCTGTTTTCAGAGCCTTCAGAAATGCTTCAAAATCTGTGCGGGTAACCCTTTCAAATCTTGAAGCAGGTGGCTCAAGTGGTATGATTCTCACACCATCAACCACAATCTCCCTCTCGGCAGGGACAACAAGTGATACATCATATCCTGCCCTGGCAAGACTCCTGCATTCCTTTCTGAATATTCTTATGTCAAAAGTGGAATGAACACTGGAAATATGACACACCTTATGCATCGTTTCTCTCCGGGTGAATAAGTATCAAAAAAATTGCTAACAGAAATCCATGCGTCATCATCACCGTGACTAGAGACAAATTTGTAAGACTGAAAGCTGACATACCCGTTAGCCCTGTGAGGAGTAAAAGTGATTTTCCTGTTGAGAAATCATCGAGAAATTTTAGCAGAAATAGAAAAATAAGCCACACAACAACCACACCTGTATAACCTGTATTTGCAAAGGTGTCGGCAATGAAATTTGCGTTGGCATGTACCCTGCTGTGGAAAAATTTTTCCCCTATCACATAGGGTATAGGTTCTTCATATTCAGGAGCGAAGAAAAACTTGAAGGGAAAATTTCTGCTGAAATGATCCCGAGTATGCTCACTGAAAAAGTCCCAGTAATAATTTCCCACAAGAGCAGGTAGAAAAAAGGGTCTCCTTACACCAGTTGAAGCAACCGGGATTCCCCTGGATGGCAGAAACATGTTAACCAGAATCACAAGAAGAAGCCACAGGTTCAAAACATATGCGAGGAAAATGTGAAAACCCTTACCAGCATATTTAACCCCAATAGCCAGGAACAAAACAAAAAAAAGTGAGAAAAAGAGGCTCCTGAAGCCGGTGAGGGAGAAAATGTAGTACTGGAACAGAAGAGAAAA
>JALSQH010000198.1 GCA_026985515.1 bacterium | reverse complement strand
AAATTCATTAAAGGCAACCAGCTATACAGGCATATTCCTCTGATTATAATTTCCACTGAGGGTAGCAAGAGGGACAGAGAAAAGGGACTCGCTCTGGGTGCCGACTCATACATAGTAAAACCCTTTGACCCGGAAGATCTGCAGGAAGTTGTTAGAAAATTTTTAGTGGAGAGTGGTAATGCCTGAATTCTCCGAAAAGGCCTTCAAGGAATTTGTGGCTGAAGCGGGGGAAATGATAAGCCGTTACCAGGAAGGCCTTCTCGATATGGATGAAAGTTTTTCCTCATCCGGGGTCCTTGATCAGGATATACTCAACGAAATTTTCCGGGCTGCCCATTCTCTCAAAGGTGCAGCTGGCATGTTCGGACTGGAGGATCTTTCAAAACTAAGCCACGCTCTTGAAAACATGCTGGATAATTTGAGACTTGGAAAGATAGAGTATAACAGTGATGTCTTTGATGTACTCTTTCAGGGGGGGCAGAAGTTAAGCGAAATCTTAGAGAAACTGAGCAGAAAAGAGGAAATTGACAGAGCAGAAGTGGAGAGCTTTATTTCAGAAATTGATGATGCCATTAAAAGAAACAAGAAAACCACCAGTGAAAACCTGGCAAAGGAAGCAGGTATTGATCCGGAGATACTGGCAGTTCTTACAGAATATGAAGAACACAGAATAAATGCAAATCTTGAAGAAGGAAAAGGCATATACAGAGTCAAAGCTTCGTTTCCACTTGAAGAATTTGACGTAAGACTTGAAAAACTTACATCTTCCCTTAAAGAGATAGGTGAAGTTATAACCACCCTACCTAGCTCAGAACCTGCATCAGAGGGAGAACTCAGATTCGACATGGTGGTCGCAACCGACGCCAGTGAGGAGAAAATAAAATCGCATATTGGAGATGAAAAGGCTCAGATAGAATTGCTGGGGAAGCTGAAAAGAGAACCACCTAAAAAAAAAGCCCTGAAGAAGAATGACATTGCTTCCTCCCTGACCAGAAAAAGTGACTATGTACGCGTCAACATAGAAAAATTAGATTACATAATGAGTTTAGTTGGGGAACTGGGTCTCTCAAAATCAGCTATTGAGAGGAGTATCGAGGTTTTCAAAGATTACAAAGAACTGGCCCCCCACGTACTTGAACTTCAGAAAAATGTAAAACTCCTGGAGAGGAAGTTAAGGGAACTTCAGAATGGAATAACCGAAATAAGAATGGTCCCACTCAGCATGATCTTCAACAACCTTGCCAGAATCGTTAACAAACTGGCAAGGGATTCAGGGAAAGAGATTAATCTGGAGATTTATGGAGCAGATACAGAGCTTGACAAACTCATTGTGGAAGAACTCTCAGATCCTCTGATTCACATTATCAGGAACGCCATAGATCACGGGATCGAGTCAAAAGAGGAGAGACTCCTTGCTGGTAAACCCGAGAAGGGGACCATCATTATAAATGCATATCAAAAGGGTAACCATGTTGTCATAGAAATTTCAGATGATGGGAGGGGAATAGATGTTGAAAAAGTGAGGAAAAAAGCTATTGAAAAGGGCATCATCTCTCCGGATGAGGAGCTGAGCAGAGAGGAAATCATAAACCTCATTTTTACACCAGGTTTTTCCACGAAGGAGGAAGTATCAGAAATTTCGGGACGCGGTGTCGGAATGGACGTTGTCAAAAACAACATAACCAGACTCAGCGGAATGATAAATGTTGTAACTGAAGAGGGTAAAGGAACAACTTTTATTATTACACTCCCCATAACCCTTGCAATAATTCAGGCTCTTCTCATCAAGTTCTGTCATAAAATATTTGCAATTCCTCTGAACTCCATACTTGAAACTGTGGTCATCACACCTGACGAAATTAAAACAGTTGAAAAGAAAGAGGTCATCGAATTGAGAGACATAACACTTCCAGTGATAAGACCTGGAAAAATTTTCAATTTAACAGATTGTCCTGAAGATCAGCAGGAGTATTTCATAATCGTGGTTGGACTGGCGGAAAAAAAATGGGGGATCTTAGTGGATCAGATCATAGGTCAGCAGGATGTTGTCATAAAACCCCTCGGGAAATCTCTTTCATATCTGAAACCAATTGCGGGAGCCACAGATCTCGGGGATCAAAGGGTGGTTCTGGTAATAGATGTGGCATCATTTATTGAAGAGGCTGAGGCGTATGTATAGAGAATTTTATGGCCTCAAATTAAAACCATTTTCAAAAACTCCTGACCCGGAATTTCTCTACCTGGGGAAACAGCACAGGGAAGCTCTGGCAAGAATGGAATACGCTCTTGAAGAAAAAGACCTATTTCTCCTGACAGGGGAAATAGGAACAGGCAAAACGACTCTCACCAGAAAATTGATGGACAGTGTTGACGAGAAGAAGTATAAATTCATCGTTATTCTAAATCCACGACTTTCTCCATCTCATTTTTTGAAAGTAATTGCCAGGGGACTTGAGGTGGATAAAATCCCCTCAAGCAGAAGCGACCTCAACGAGGCTATCTATGAGAAGCTCTATGAACTTTACGAGAACGGGGTAACTCCAGTCATAATTATTGACGAAGCACAGCTGATACCTTCAAAATCAACCTTCGATGAGATCAGACTACTCACAAACTTCCAGCTTGACGATGAAAATCTTCTCTGCCTGATGCTTGTTGCTCAGCCAGAATTGAACAGGAGATTGAAACATCCGGCCTACAAACCTCTGGTGCAGAGAATAGGAATGAGATACCATCTGGGGCCACTGGATTTTGAGGAAACAAAGAATTACATCAGGTTTCGAGTGGAAAAAGCTGGAAGAAAGGAGCCACTCTTCACCGAAAAAGCGGTTGAATTGATCTATCACTATTCTGAAGGATTGCCAAGAGTGATAAACAACATTGCCTCCAATGCCCTGTTAGCTGGCTTTGGAAAAGAAGAGGATCCCGTAACAGAGAGCACAATTCTGGATGTGGTTGAGGATCTCAGACTTGGTAGAGCATGGAAAACCAACTCACTGGGAGGGTAGTAACAGGTGGATATTGCCGAAATAAGAAAGAAAGCGAAAAAGAAAAAGGAAGAAAAGAAGGAAGAGGGAAAAGAAAAGGAAATCCCTGAAACAGGGGTAGAGACTCCTGCAGAAGAACCACAGGTAGAAAAAGCTGAGAAACAGGAAGAACAGGAAGAAAAATCCCTTATTGAGCTCGCAGCAGAGACCCTTCTGGGACAGGGGGCTCTCAGGGAAAGAATCCAGATAGATCACAATCTTAACGAATTTCTTGGAATCAAGATAAACGAGGATGAATATGGTCTCTCCATCGAAAATGTAACAGAAATAATCAAGGTACCTCAGATCACCGATGTTCCTCTTACTCCAGATTACGTCTTAGGGGTGATATATCTGCGAGGAAGAGTTATAACCCTTATCTCGTTGAGAAAAAAGCTTGGTTTTCCAGAGAAAAACATGGACAGAAAAACCAGAGTCATTATTGTCAACAACAGTGAGGAAGAGATTGGCCTGCTGGTGGATGAAGTAACCCAGGTATTCAGAATACCTGCAGATAAAATAGAACCCCCACCAGTAAATCAGAAGGAAAACGAATCGGTTTTTGTTTCCGGGATTGCAAGATATGAAGGGGTCTTTCTCAGAATTCTCAATATAAATGAAATAACAAAGATTGAGTATTCACTGAAGAAGGAGAAGGCAAATGGATGAAAAGGAGCTGCAATTTGCCATTTTTAAATTGGGAGATCTGGAATTTGGAATAGACATTATGAAAGTGAAGGAGATAACCCGTTACCATAAAATCAGCAAAATACCCGGGACTCCACCATTCATTGAGGGAGTGATAAATCTGAGAGGAGTAATAATTCCCATTGTGGATCTGAGGAAGAAATTCGGCATGGAACCAAGAGAACCAGACAAGAAAACAAGAATAATTGTTGCCACGATTCTGAAAAGAATCGCGGGTCTCTTAGTTGATGAAGTTATTGAAGTTTTACGGATACCCGCCGAAAACTTGAAACCACCCCCTCAGCTTGGAGAATCCTTCAAAGCTGATTTTTTATCTGGAGTCGCAGAGAAAGGGGAAGAAATCATTTTTATCATTGATTTTGAAAAGCTTCTCTCCCAGAAGGAGCAGGTGGATTTCAGTAAATTTCATGAAATGCTATCAGACACTCAAATGGATAACAATAAACCAGACAGCGAAGATTCTAAACAGGAAAAGCAATATTCAAAGTCAACCAGAAAATCTTCAAGAAAGAATAAAAAGAAAAAATCGAAAAAGAGTGGAGACAGCAATGAAGAATAGAAAGACGCTGAAAACAAGGCTTATATTTTTTATTAGCCTGCTCTTCGTGATCTTTGGACTTGCATTCAGTGTATATTTTTATCATCAAACAAGGCAGATCCTCCAGCAGGAGCTTGTAAAAAGAGGAAAAACTCTCGTATATGATCTCGCTAGAAACTCCAAAGTGGGTTTTCAGGCAAGGAATAAGATTGTCCTCAAACAACTCCTTGAAGGGGTAATGGATAACCCGGATGTCGTCTATGGGATGATAGTGACTGAAAAAGGAGAAGTCCTTGCAGAAGAATACAAGGATGAAAGATACAAAGAAGAAATACCCTATGTGTCTCCACCATCAGCAGGGGTCAAAATCACCTCCTTCAAAATAGGGAAGGAAAAATTCTATGATTTTGTGGCACCAATCATTATTCCGGTTGAAACAGCCATAAATGATGAGTTTCTTTTTGGGGGCCAGACCACCGCTCCCACAGAAAACTACAGTGTGACTACACCAAAGGAAAGTGTTCAGGGATTTGTGCGGCTGGGGATGAGCACTTTTGGAATAAGCATGGAAATAAAAGAAACTGAAAGAGTTGGGTTAATCATACTAATTATTACCCTGCTCCTTGCCATTACGATTCTCTATCTCTATATAGAGTATGCCATCTCCCCTCTTGCAGAATTAACTGCTGTTGCCAAAAGGGTTTCCACGGGAGATCTGACTCAGCGGGCAGAAGTTAAGAGAGAAGATGAAATCGGTCTCCTTGCAGGAGTATTCAATCAGATGCTCACAGACATTAAAAATGTAATCAAAAAGATACAGATCATAACAAAGAAATTAACATCCCTTTCTGACGAGGTACAGGATACAGCAGAAGAGGTTTACTCCGGTGCAACAGCTCAGTTCAAGGCAGTTGAGGAGACTGGTTCCTCCATCGAAGAATTAAATGCATCAATGAGGGAGATTACAGAAAAGATCGATGTTCTTTCCTCCTCCTCTGAGGAAAGCTCTTCTTCCATAACAGAATTAACTGCCACCATTGCAGAAGTGGACAGAAACATGGAAAGCCTATCCTCTGCAATTGAAGAAACGAGTTCCTCGATTTCTCAAATGACAGCTGCAATAAAGGAAGTTGCTTCTCATATTGAAGAACTCTTCAAAGCATCAGAAAACACCGCAGCCTCAATGAATCAGATAGACAAATCCATCTCCGAGATTGAGAGGAATACAAATGAAACCCTCCAGTTATCAGAAAAGGTTACAGAAAATGCCACCAGAGGAAAAGAGGCTGTTGACTACACCAGAGACAGTATAAGGGAAATAAAACAGACATTTTCAGAAGTTGCAAAAGCCATAGAAAGATTGAATGCCAAAACAGAGGAGATAGGATCCATCCTACTCGTAATAGATGACATTGCAGAGCAAACAAATCTTCTCGCACTCAACGCAGCAATAATCGCTGCACAGGCAGGGGAAGAGGGAAAGAGTTTTGCCGTTATTGCCGACGAAATAAAAGAGCTGGTTGAAAGAACATCTCTTTCAACAAAAGAAGTCGGTGATCTCATCAATTCATTGAGGGAAGAAAGTACCTATGCAAAGGAAGCTCTGGAAAAAAGTGACGAGAAAGTAAACAAAAGTGTAACTCTATCTGAAGAAGCCGGAAAGGCGCTGGAAGAAATTTTAAACAGTGCCATGCTATCCACCGAAAGGATGAAGGAAATAAGCAGATCAACAACTGATCAGGCAAATGGGTCTCATCAAGTGACAGAATCCATAAACAGAATAGTTGAGATGGCAAGGAAAATCTCCATTGCCACAAAGGATCAGGAAGCGGGATCAGAGAGAATTCTCCATGCCATTGAAGATATGAGGCAGATAGCACGAAAGGTAAAGATCTCCACAAAGGAGCAAACACAGGGAAGCAGGCAGATTATGGAAGCAGTGAAAAATATCAATCAAATGGTGCACTTTATTTCAAGGAGTGTTCAGGAACAGCAAAAGGGTGTTGAACATATACTTGACGCAATGAACAGAATACAGGAGATAACAAGGCAGAATCAGCTAAATGCCTCTTCCCTTGAGTCGGTGGTTAAAAATCTCAACGAGCAAATTGAAGGTTTATATGAAATAGTCAAGTACTTCCGAATTGAGGAAGAGGAGTGAGATGACAAGATTCTGGTCACTTAAAATAAACAGAAAACTTTTGCTGATAAATGGAATAATTATTTACACCATAATCTTTTTCCTCACAATATTCCTCCTCATCAATCACAGGAAGAGTGTCATTGAAAGTGTAACATCAGGAGCTGAAGCGGTAATAAACACAATTCCAAAACAGCTCCAGAGCGGTAAATTTCCTCCCCGAATATTTACAATGGAAAATTCACTGGCGACATATAATTTTGCAATCTATGATAGAAGAGGAAAGAGATTAACCTCAACTTTTCCTCAGTTATTTAATGAGCTTCACATGAAATACTCCGCTGAAGAATTAACACCAGGTAAAACTTTCCTCGTGAGAAACAGAATAATGAAACTGATCATCAAAGATAAAGGACCTTACCATATTGAAGGATTGATAGACCTGACAAAGATTGACCAGAGTATGTTCTCATATGGGATAAGGTTGAGTCTCATAATGTTTCTTATTGGTCTGGTTATAATTGCTTCTATTTCTCTTGTGACACATTTTCTAATCTCCTCACCTTTACTTCGATTCAAAGAAGGTTTGATAAGCATTTTTAAAGGAGAAAAATTTTCCTTTCCTGAACCCGATAGCATGCGAGAAGATGAAATTGCAGATATCTTCCATCTGGAATCAAAACTGACCCTTCTCTGGAAGGAGAATCTCTCAGAATTATCCTCTACTCTTCAGAGGTCAATAGATCTGGTTGATAAAATGGAAAACTCCCTCAACAACATTAAAAACGCAGAGGTTGAACCGGACAAATTCTTCAACGATCTGGAAAGAATAACCTTTCAGATCCAGGTGATGAAAGATTTCCTTGATGAACTCAGAAAAATGACTTTCAGGGAGGATTTCAATAAAAATATTTCAACCCTTCTTACTGAGTTTGTAAAAAAATGGGAAGTCTTCGTCAAACTCATAAGTGAAGAAATTTCTCAGCATCTGCAAATAGAAAAGGAGAAAGAAAAGTGGAATGAAAACCTTGTTCAGCTCAGAAAAAACATTGTAAGAGCGGAAGATGAGATAAGAAAACTGGAAGAAATAACTGAAAATGTGAAAAACAGAAGCCAGGGCATTCTCCCATTAGTAAATGCCATAAGAGAAAAAGAAGAAGTTATAGAAAACTCAATAAATGAAACCATGTCAACCATTGGAAGGATTCGGGAAATAATTAACAGCATGGAAAACAACAGAAGTTTTATCCGAAACACCCTTAACGAAATAGAACTAAAAATGGGAGACATTGAGGAGTTTACCGATCAGACAAACCTTCTTTCCCTCAATGCATCAATTATATCTGCACAGGTGACCAGTATCGAAGGCCGTAGCTTTGAAATCATTGCAGAAGAAGTAAAGGGGCTTTCTGAAGTAGTTTTCTCCGCTATACAGGAGATGGAAAATAAAATAAGGGAAAGCAGAGAATTCAGCAACGCCAACAGCGGACTTGTGGAAGAACTCATGAAGGAACTTGGAATGATTACAAAGTTTGTTGACATAATAAAAAAATCACTCAACGAAAATACCACGAATTTAAAAGAAATTTCGGAAGAAATTAGAAACACAGATACCCTTCTTGACCAGCTTGTCACACAGCTCAATAAGATAAACTCTGTTATTGAACCTGTTGCATCAGACAATCTTGAATGGATAGATGAGCTCAATACAAGGATTTCCCAGATTGAAAAATTCATTGCGTCTATCTACGAAAAAGAAACTGAACTGACACCTGACATCACAAAGCTTCGGGAAAACATAAATCTCTTCAAAGAAGAATGGGCAAGATATGAAACACGACTGGAACATATCATTGAAAACCTCATGGAAATAGGTGAAGGGAACAGGAGTTTATATTATAATAAAAATGAGATGGAGAAGTATCTCGATACCATTTCATTAACCTCCGAAGAAGTTTCCAGGAGATTGAAGAGAATGAAGCAAAATCTATTAGCAATAATGGATCTGGTAGAAAGAAACACTAAACAAAAGAGAGGTAGTGAAAAATGATTGTCAAATGTCCAAAGTGTGGTGCCAAGTACAGACTTGACCCAAAAAAATTCTCCGGTAAATCACCAAAGATCAAATGCAAGCATTGTGGAGAAATATTTCCAGTATATGAAAATGTTGTGGACTGGGAAGGAGCAACTCCTCCTTCTGAAGGCAAAAAGGAAACACCTCCCCCTTCAGGGAAGGCAAACGCCATCATTGCAACAGCAAACTCTGAACTGGCAGGCGTCATTGAAAAGATTCTTAAATCCGCCGGGATTTCTCCTCAGATAATCCGTGATGGCATAGAGGCTCTTTACAGGATCACCAATCAAAATCCCTCCATTGCAATCATTGATGTTGACCTACCGAGACTTTATGGTTTTGAAGTATCTGAACTCGTAAGAAGAAATGACCCTCAGAAAAACATAAAAATAATCCTTATAGGTTCCATTTACAACAAGGATGCATACAAAAGATCACCCGAATACCTCTACGGTGCTGATCACTACATCGACAGACATACCATTGAGGAAGAACTTCCAGGTATTATAAACCAGATTGCACCTTCGCAGGAAGGCAAAGTATCAGCACCATCTGAAACTGTCCCTGAAGAAAAACCAGCACCAGCAGAGAAAAAGGAAATAGATCTCTCTTCTCTTTCACCAGAAGATCAGGAATGGGTTAAGAAGGCTCAGCGAAAGGCACGGCTTATAGCAGCTGACATAGCTCTTTACAATGAAGATGCCATCAGAGAAGGCCTGATTCATGGTGATGTGTATGAAAGAATAGCCAAGGATCTCAAGGCAGGAAGAGAGCACTATGAAAAAACAATTCCAGAGCATATCAGGAAATTGAAAGACTTTCTTGGAGAAGAGATTGAAAAAATGCTGGAGGCAAAGAGAAAAGAATTTGGACTCTGATTCTGGAGCAAGGCGGGTTAAAAAATGACGGAAAAGAGGTTGATTGAGAAGTACAATGTGATAGAGGATGAAAATGAAAAAATAGAATTTCTCGAATCCATTGCAGAATTGCATGATCCGGAGGCTCTTGAAGTTTTCAAAGAGGCAATGGGTGATAGCCGCTGGAGAATAAGAAAAACCGCCATAGAGGGACTTCTGAGATATTATGACCTTTCCGCCGTCATAGAACTCCTGCTCCAGCTGGTTCATGAAGAAGAAAATGCAAACCTGAGAAATTCTGCAATAGAGGGACTTGTAAGACTTGGTAGCAAAGCGACATACAAAATAATTGAGGCTCTTCCCAGAGAGAACGATGAAATAAAAAAATTCTATGTTGACATACTGGGCGAAATTGGAGATGAATCCGTTGCACCTTACCTGATCAGATTGCTTGATACTGAGGATGAGAATCTACTTTCAGCTGTAATAGAAGTTCTTGGAAAAATAGGAAATGCAGAAACTATAAAAATACTCATAGATATTCTTGAAAAGAGAAAGGACAACATAAATATTGTCTTCTGTGTCCTCTCAGCATCGAGAGATATTCTTTCCCGCTACCCCAAAATTCAACTCGAGTACAGGAATTTTCTACCATACATTGACGAACCCCTTCTGAGAAAAGCCTTCCTGGAACTTGCAGGCTATATATCTGATCCAAAAATCATCCTGCCCATTGTGGAAAATCTCAACATTCCTCAGAAAGGGATCAGGGAAGCAGCTTTCAGAGCTATATACAAATTCTACATCCACAATCCTCAATACAGGAAGGAACTTCTGGATGCAATCAGGAAAAATGAAATAAAGAAGGATTTAGTCTATAAAGCTCTGAACAGCAGTAACATTGAAACGAAAAGTGGTGCAGCACTGGTACTTGCAGCGAGGAGGGATACATCTGCAATACCTCAGATTCTAAGGAGCATAGAAGAAAACAGAGAATTCTTCCTGGAAATAATGGAATTCTATGGGGAAGAAGTAGTTGGAATCATTCACGATATATGCTTTGACTTTGATGATGACACGAAATCCTTCATGTGCAAGATTATTTCAAAAATGGGCAACCAGAAATCTGAAGATCTCCTTCTTGATCTGATCCAGGGTGGCTCTGAAAAATTGGTGGCATCAGTCGCAGAGGCTCTTGCAAGGGTCGGGACAGAAAAATCAATTGAACCTCTGGTGAGATACCTCACAAAGGGAGAAAATGTTGAAACAGTAGAAGCAGTAATAAACGCCCTCAAAAGGCTTGTCAGGGATTATCCCTCTGTAGCCTCCCAGGTTATTGAGAAATATCTTGACTCATGCACCGGGAAAACCTGTAAAAAAAATATGCTGTGGCTCATTGGTGACACTGAGTCCACCCAGTACTGGAAATATGTCACAATGCTTCTGAAGGACAATGACCCTGAGATAAGGAAGTGGGCATTGAGAACTCTGAGACAGTTAAAAGTGAAGGATTCCCTCTTTCAGGTTCAACCTCTCTGTTTTGATGAGGATGAAAAGGTCAGGATAGAAGCGATAAAAGCCCTTGCTGCCATAGGAGGCAGAGAGGTACTGGATTACTTCAAGATACTGAAAGAGGATCCCAACTTCTGGATCAGGCTCGAAACCCTGAAGGCTCTTGAAGAAATCCTTGGTGACGAGGTGGTGGAATATCTGGTGGATAAAATGGATGATCCAATTGGAGCCGTGGTGGTGGTTGCCCTTGAAATTTTAGACAGGCACTGGTCAGAAAAGTACAAAAATCTTCTGAAAAACGCTTTGAAACATCCTGATCCAGAGGTAATACACACTGCTATGGAAATTGCCATTAAAAGGAAGGTATTTGACATTATCCTCGAAGCATACAAAGAGCTACCTCCTGAAAGCAGAAAGAAAATAATCAATTCTCTCTACAGAATTCCCCTTGATCCAGATTCAGCAGAGCTGATAAAAAAGATGATCAAAATAGAAACAGACAGTGAAATAAAAAATGCGTTAGTGGGTCTAGCTAATGCCCGTTAATTATCATCATATTACATTACCAGACTACGAATTTGAAGTACTCAGGGAAATCATAAATAAAAAGTCAGGCATATGGCTCACTGACAACGACAGGAAGATTCTGGAGTACAAGCTTCAGAAAAGATTATTTGATCTGGGGTTCAATTCATTCAGAGAGTATGTGATTTTCCTCAAGTACAACAGAAGAAAAAAGGAAGAACTGGATACCCTTATAAACATTGTAACCACCAACGAAACATATTTCTTCAGAGAAAAATTCCAGCTGGATGCCTTTTCCGAAGAAATTCTCCCACTGATAGTGGATAAAAAGAAAAAATCATCCCTGAACATGATAAATATCTGGAGCGCGGGATGCTCATCTGGTGAAGAACCCTATACCATTGCAATGCTTATCCTTGAAAAGTGCAAGTACCACTATCTATGCAACAACGGGAAAATAGTGTTCAATATTTTTGCCAACGACATCAACTATGAAATGCTTGCAAAGGCAAGAGAAGGTATATATTCAACCAGTTCATTCAGAGCTACTCCAAGAAAATACATCGAAAAATACTTTGTCAGAATGGAGGATGGGAAATACAAAATTAAGGAAGAGGTTAAGGAACTGGTTACATTTTCCCATCTCAATCTTCTTGACTCAGAAAAAATAAGACTTCTCCCCTTTTTTGATGTTGTATTCTGCAGGAATGTTTTGATATACTTTGATATGGAATCGAGGAAAAAACTTGTTGACAACCTTTATGATAGACTTTTACCCGGTGGCTTTTTACTGCTGGGACATTCAGAAAGTCTTATCAACATTACAACAAAATTTAAGCTGGTCAACCTGAAAAATGACATTGTCTACCAGAAACCAGAAAAATAACCCTGCGGTTCTCATTGTTGATGACTCTGCATATGTGAGAACAACATTGAGTGAACTTCTATCAAAACAACCAAACATTGGACAGATAGTAACTGCAGTTGATGGGGAAGATGCACTCAAGAAAGTTATAAAGTACAATCCAGATGTCATCATACTTGACCTTGAAATGCCCAAAATGGACGGTTTTACTTTCCTGAGGCTTCTGCTTGACAGAAAACCGATACCAGTGATAGTGCTCAGTGCCAAAAGCAACTACTACAATATCATAAAAGCTATGGAGCTCGGAGCTCTCGATTTCATCCCCAAACCGATGAATGGCGGAATTCCCGAACTGGAAAAAATTGTTAAAGAGCTAAACGACAAAATAGTTCTTGCTACATCCTTCAATCCCTCCGGGGCCAGAAAAAGATTTAACGATTTCTGGAAACATCGTAACAATTTTTACTCTTATGAATCCCTTTTTCTTCCACCCGAAAAAACCCTTATTGCCGAAGAAGATATTGACAATCTTCTCACAGTGGCAATAGGAGCCTCTACAGGGGGCCCAGCAGCCCTGTACCAGATTATGAGCTCTCTGAAGCTAAATGAGAATGTTGCAATTTTAATAGGACAGCACATGCCTGATAACTTCATTGAACCTTTTGCAGAGCGACTTGATAGAGTATCATCATACATCGTGAAAAAGGGGGAACATGGCGAAGTTGTCAGAGGAGGAACTGCCTATATATCTCCAAGTTCGAAAAATATGGTAATTGCACGAAAAGGGAAAAGAGTTATAATTGAACTTAAGAAAACCACCGAAAGTGACAGATATGTTCCCTCAATAAACAAGTTATTTTTTTCAGTTGCCAGCGTGATGGGAAGCAGAACAATGGGCATTCTGTTAACTGGAATGGGTGACGATGGTGTGGAAGGATTGCTGGAAATCAAAGTCAATAATGGATATACAATTGCGGAATCAGAAGAAACGGCTGTTGTTTTTGGAATGCCGCGGGAAGCAATCAGGCGAGGCGCCGTGGATAAAGTTCTTCCTTTAAGGGAAATTCCTGCAGAGATAAACAACTGGGTTGCAACAAATGTCAGGAAATTCATAAAAAAGTAAATTAGGGAGGAAACATGAGTGACGAAGAAAAAAAAGAGCATCAATTGATGGATGAGCACTTTAAGAAAAGGGTGGAAGAATTTCTGAATCTCTTCAAAAAAGGTAGTGAATTTACCCAGGAACTTCTCAAAGAAAATGAGAAATTAAGATACAAAATAGTGAGACTTCAAACAGAAAATGATGAATTGAAGAAACAATTACAATCAGACTCTGTCATTGCAAATCTTCAGAGACGAATAATAGAGCTTGAAGAGGAAAAGAAAAAGATACTCGAAAGATTAAAAGAAGTTGAAGAAGAAAACAGAGATTTTGCTCAGCGATATGTTGAAATTGAAGAGGAAAACAACAGTCTGGCCAATCTCTATGTTGCCAGTTACCAGCTACATGCAACTCTCGATTTTAAAGAAGTTCTACAGACAATCATTGAAGTAGTGATAAATTTAATAGGAGGCGAAGTATTTGGGATCTTCCTTTATGATGAAAAAAATTCAACACTCAACTTTGTTGGAGGAGAGGGATTTGAGGAAACATCTCCTCCCCCATTTAAAGTTGGTGAGGGTATAGTGGGAAAAGCTGTAGCCTCTGGAGAAGTTTACATAAATCCTGAGCTTTTAGTCAGAAGAGAAAATGAGATAGATCCCGACAATCCACTGGTTGTAATCCCACTAAAAATTGAAAATCAGAAAAAACTGGTGGGCGCAATAGTAATTTACAGACTTCTGATACAGAAAACTTCCTTCGACAAGGTTGATGAAGAACTCTTCACTCTTTTAGCAGGTCATGCCGCCACTGCCATCTTCAGTGCAAGACTCTATGCAGAATCTGAGAGAAAACTCACAACCTTTCAGAGCTTCATGGAGCTCCTCAAAAAAGAGTGATGAAAAACTCTTCAAAAAAGTTTCACATCATAAGCCTGGGATGCTCGAAGAACCTGATCGACTCTGAAAAGATATTTTACCAGTTTGAAAAGTTCTCCTTTTCATACACTCCCGACCCCTCTTCTGCAGATGTGGTCGTAATAAACACCTGCGGTTTCATAAGAGATGCAGTTGAAGAATCAATTGACACGATACTTGAAATGGGAGAAATCAAAAAGAAAAAACCCGGAATGAAAATAGTTGTATCAGGGTGCATGGTCCAGCGATACCGGGATCAACTTCTTTCAGAATTGCCTGAAGTGGACCTCTTTGTGGGGACAACTGATTTCTACAGAATTCCAGAATTACTGGATGAAAATAAGCGTCTCCACATCACCAGACCCATCTACAAAGCATGGGAAATTCCCAGACACCTTCTGACCAGACCTCCAGTGGGATACCTCAAAATTGCAGAAGGATGCTCTGCAAACTGTTCCTTTTGTATTATTCCAAGGCTCCGTGGTCCCCAGAGAAGCAGAACTGTTGATAAACTACTTGATGAAGCGAAGTGGATGAAAGATCAGGGGGTCGAAGAGCTGATCATTATTGCACAGGATACAACTGCATATGGGAGGGATCTTGACGACGAAACAAATCTTACCACTCTTTTGGAACGACTGAAAAAGATTGAAGGATTTC
The DNA here is from genome assembly GCA_026985515.1 of bacterium. Classification (GTDB taxonomy): domain Bacteria; phylum JALSQH01; class JALSQH01; order JALSQH01; family JALSQH01; genus JALSQH01. Next base: position 3,172 of record JALSQH010000198.1, on the reverse strand, counting down.
GGTGGATAAGAGTTCAATACTTATACCCGGAAGAGTATGATGAAGAGTTTATCGAACTTTTCGCTGAACCGCCACTTCTTCCATACTTTGACATCCCCATCCAGCATTTTTCAGATACCATTCTGAAGCGGATGAACCGCAGAAGCGACAGCAAAACGATAAGAAATCTCTTTAAAAAAATTAAGAAAAAAATTCCCCAATCAGTCATACGAACAACTGTAATAACAGGTTTTCCCAGCGAAACTGACGATGACTTTGAGAGGTTAACTTCCTTCCTGGAGGAAGATCTGGTTGACTTTTTCGGTTTCTTCAAATTTAGTCCTGAGGAAGAGGCAAGGGCAAGCAAATTTCCTGATCAGATAGATGAAGAGATAAAAGAGGAAAGAGCAGAAATTCTCTCGCAACTGGCATGGGAAAAGCTGGAAAATTTTTACAATAAATTCTCAGGTAAAAGTGTGTCTGCAATAGTAGAAGAGGAGTGGGACGAGAAATATAACATTGGAAGAGCATGGTTTCAGGGACCAGATGCTGACGGGTCGTTACTAATTAAAAAGACCACCACTCCCCCTCCCTTCTTCACAGAAGTTGAAGTGAAAAACGAGGTAAGCGAATTTGACGGGGAAGTGATGGACACCACTTACTTATCCACAGGAACAAAGTAAACATCAGTTGGTTTAAATTGCGAATTTCTTCTGAATCTTGGTTTAACCTCCATTCCTATCCAGTCAAGTGTGGGATTGTTCACATCCACCCCCACCAGTCTGGTAAGGAAAAGGGTATCCACCCCATCAAATTCAATCAGGGCAAGGATGAAAGGCGTTTCTTTAAGAAACTCCTCACTGCCAAAGTGACACACCGTAAATGTGTGAACTCTACCCGTCTCCGGTAACTCCACCCATTCAGTTTCAACTCCACAGTACATGCAATGACCCTTGGGAGTGGCATATGTGTAGCCACACTTTGGGCACCTCGTTCCAATCAATCTCCCATTAGCAAGAGCAGCAAAAAATGGGGAATCCTGACCATAACTGTAAATGTAATTTATGAGATACTGCCTTTTGACAATTATGGGGGTCATCTTTTTCAGTACAGAGAGATCCTTATCCTTGGGAAATGGAACATTAAAAACCTCTGTTCCCTCTTCAAGTTCAGGTAATTTTACTTTTTCACTCATCCTTACTCCTCCCTTTCAAGGATACTGACAGTTACATAAGTTCCAGTCCCTGCATGACTGTGAATTGCGCCTCTCTTTGCATTTTTGATCTGCAGAGTTTCATCCCCAAAATGTTTACCTATGGTCCCCTGCAACTGCCAGAGAGCAAAAACAGCCTGCATTAAACCGGTTGCCCCTACGGGGTGACCAGCTGCAATCAAACCACCTGAAGGATTAACAGGGATCTTCCCCTTGTGGGGAAGGGGCTTGTCAATTCTGTAATCCACATTTGGCATAAAAGGATAACCCTCCTCAACAAATTTACCCCCTTCTCCATATCGGCACAGTCCCATATCCTCATAGGTCTGGATTTCTGATGAGGTATAGGCATCATGCAGTTCAATAAAATCAAGTTCTTCAAGGGGATTCGTTATGCCTGCCATTTTGTATGCCTGAATTGAAGCCATTCTCCCCGCCCTGAAGGAATGGATACCAGGATACTTCAGCTTACCCCCAAGAAATTTGTCGCCCACATAATCTTCAGGCTTCTCATGTGGTAAAAGAGGAACATCTCCATGTGGTCTGTCAGCCATTCTCATCGCATCTGTTCCCCTTCCTATTCCCGTCACTTTAACCTTTGGTAGAGTTCTACCTGCAGCATCCTCGATCTTCTTGAGACCCTCTTCACTTGCCAGAATTATTGCTGCAGCACCATCGCTCATGGTACAGATATCAAGTCTGGTAAGGGGCCAGGCAACCATTGGCGCCTTTCTCACATCTTCAATGGTAATATCCATAGGAGCCTGAGAAAAGGGATTGTACATCGCATTCTTGTGATTTTTAACAGAGACCATTGCCATTTGCTCCGGAGTTGTACCAAACTCCTTCATGTGTCTCACAACCATCATTGCATAGTAGCCTGAATAGAATCCTCCCACGGGATAATCAAAAGTGGTATCTGAAGCAAGAGCAATAAACTCGTTTCCCTTCCAGGTGTTAACCTTTGACATCACTTCAAAGCCATAGGCAAGAACTACATCCATATAACCAGAGGCCACTGCCTTCCACGCCTCCTGAAAGCATATCCCCCCCGTCGCACCACCTCCCTCCACCCTGTGACCCGGCTTGGGTACAAGGCCAAGGTAATCCTGCACCATAATTGCAGCCATCAACTGATACTCAAAGTGATCAGAAAAGTATGAACCCACAACTCCATCAATCAACTCCACCATTTTGGGATGCTCAATACACAGATCCTGCAGAATATAATCGTACGCTTCCTTAACAAGTGCCTGAAATGTCTTATCGGGGCGTGCCTTTGCAAATTTGCTTACCCCACCTGCCACCACATAAACTGGACGCATTTACAACCTCCCTTTAAATTTTTTCAAAGTTTAGTACAACATTCACGAATTGTCAAAGTAAGTACTTATTAAGTTATATGAAAAATTCATGAAAGAAGAAACTGAAAAGGGCTGAAATCAGGAATTACCCCACCATCCCCCTGTAGTACCTTACCATTTTTGCGAAGGTCCCATTCATTGCCAGAAGCTCCTTAAAACTCCCATCTTCAACAATTTCTCCACCCACCACAACTATGATCCTGTCAAAATTTTCAAGGATTTTCATATCATGGGTAGCTGCAATAATGGTTGATTCAGGAAAGTAATTAAAGAGATTTTTCAGGATCTTCTCAGCCGTTTCCCTGTCAAGATACTCAAAGGGTTCATCTAAAAGAAGGACTCTGTAATCTCTGGTAAAGAGCCTTGCAATGCCAATTCTCTTCGCCTCCCCTCCGCTTACCCTGTAACCATCCGGACCCAGAAGGGTGTCCACACCCTCTGGCAATCTTCTGACGAAATCATCAAGATACACCTTTCTTAGTGCCGAGAGGATAACCTCTCTATCTTCAACGACACCAAGGCCAATATTGTTCTTGAGAGAATCGTAAAATATGTAAACATCCTGTGGAAGAACGCCAACAGTTTCATGAATCGGACAGGTATGAAGGGAGAGCCC
>JALSQH010000197.1 GCA_026985515.1 bacterium | reverse complement strand
TTTTCACCTCACCTTTTAGCGGTTTCCACAATCCAGCCATTAAAGACAACAGAGTACTTTTTCCAGAACCGGAGGGACCAACCACAGCCACCCTTTCCCCTTCCCCAATTTTCAGATTCACCTCTTCAAACAACAACTTTTCACCTGAGTACCCAAAAGAAAGTTCTGAAATTACGATTTCATAATTTTTTATCTTCGCTTTTTGACATGTTTCTTCAGAGATGATTTTAAATTCACCTTCACTCATCACAAAAGGCCTCAATCTTCTTGCCGCTTCAAGATTTTCGTAAAGCATCTCTGCAGCGCCTGAAAGGGGAAGTACGCTTTCATACATTGAGTAATATGCAATGGCAACCACAATTACACTTATTCCCTTTATCATTCCATCCATCCAATCACTGGCAGCAACAAGGATCAAAATTGCCATCGTGAATCCGGCATATAAAATAAAAAGAAAAACATTGAAACCCTCAGCAGAGGCCATAAACTTTCTCTTTTCTTCATATTCTTTCACAACTTTTTCAAACTCTTTCAGATAAGATTTCCCATATCCAGATATAAACATCTCCATGGCACCCATTACTGCATCAGTTACCTTTACGCTTATCAGTGAAAAGGATTTTCTTATGTCTCTCTTTCTGCTCACCGCAGAAAGAGTAACAGCCACAAGAACAACTGCTCCACTCAGAAGAAGTGAAGTGCTCCAGTGTGCAATTCTGACAGAATAAAAGCCAAAGAAGACAAAACCTCCAATCAGCGTCAGTATAAAAACAAAGGGTGGATGAACACTTCTCACAAAAAAATTCTCCAGTGACTCAACATCACCTATCATTCTTGAAAGCCTATCTCCCATATTCACAGTTTTTATCCCGTGGGGATAGTGATGGTAAGCTCCTTTGAAAATAATGTATCTCAATCTTGAGAGTATCATAAATGTTGTATTGTGTGAGGCGATGCGTTCCCCGTATCTGAAAAATCCTCTGGTAAATCCGAAGAATCTTACCCCTGTTATGGCCAGCTGCAGAGTGTAGAGAGGGGGATGAAAAGCAGAGGCAGCTATTAAATAGGCAGAGATTGAAAGAAGACCCGTACCACTCAGTACCGTCAAAAACCCTGCCAGTACAGAAAGCAGGATGAAAAAACCATATCCCCTGAGGAGTTTCATTAAAAATTTAAGTTCCCTCACCCACAAGCTCCCTGTATCTTTTGCACTTTTCTAAAAGTTCCTCGTGTTTCCCTTCAGCTGCAACCACACCATCATCTATGAAGATAACTCTGTCAGCTTTTTTCAGGGTCTCTACCCTGTGGGCAATTATCAAGGCAGTTCTTTTATGGAGCGCCCTTTCCATAATTCTGCTAATCTTCTCCGTTGTTTCAGGATCAAGATAGGTGGTGAACTCATCAAGCAAAACCACGGGAGAATCTCTTAAAAAAAGTCTGGCTATGGCTATTCTCTGACGCTGTCCCCCGCTCAACTCCCTGCCTCCTGAAGATAAGATGGTATGAAATCCATCTGGTAAATCTTTGTCAAAGTCTATTTCGGCTCTCCGTGCCGCTTCTATTGCCTCTTCTTTACTTTTCTCCGGTGCAAAGATCAGGATATTGTTTAGCAAAGTATCATTAAAAATGAAGGGATCTTGCGGAACGACGGAAATCCTCTTGAGCCACAGATCTCTCTTTATATTCCTGAGGTTCACTCCCCCCACAAAAATGTCACCCTCATCTGGATCAAAAATTTTCATCAACAACCTGAAAATTGTACTTTTCCCCACCCCACTTCTTCCTGCAAGTGCCACCTTCTCTCCATCTCTTACTTTAAATGTCAATCCTTTCAACACCTTCTCTTTGCCATCTGGATAGGTAAATTGTACCCCTGCAAATTCAATATCATACCTTTCAGGAGGTGCATCAACACCATCGCTGCCAATCAGGTTCAAATCATGGATTTTCTTCCAGCGATCAAAGGCCTCCCGTCCTTCTGTACCTGAGTGAAATCTGCTTCCAAACTCCCTGAACACCCCGTAAAACTCCGGTGCAAGAAGAATTACAAAAAAGGCCGGGACAAATTCAATCTTTGAGTAGAGGAGCCTCAGACCAACCTCCACGGCTATCACAGCCGTACTCACTGTGGATATGAGTTCAAGAAGAAGAGATGACACAAAAGCTATTCTTAAAACACCCATAGTAGCCTGTCTGTATCTATCAGAAACCTCTTTCAGCTTTTCAGCCCTTTTCTGACCCAGTCCAAAAATTTTCAGTGTCTCCATTCCTCTTATTGAATCAAAGAAAAATCCGCTCATCCAGGAAAATTCTCCCCATTTTTTTCTGACTCTTTTCTTTGTTGCATCACCCACAAGGTACATGACAAAGGGGATAACAGGGGCAGTCACAAGCATCAAAACGGCAGAAATGGGATCGATGAACATCACAGTCAAAACTATAAGTGAAGGTATAATGGCAACCAGAATCATCCTTGAAAAATACTCCCTCACGAATCTTTCAACGGCCTCAACACCCTCGCCAAGAGAAGCAAACAGTGGCCCCTTATCAACTCCATACAGAATTACTGGATTGGCGGTGAGAATCCTCTCCATTCCAAGCTTTCTCATATTAACCTTTACCTTTTCAGCAAGCCCTCCCGCCGCTTCACTCTTCAAACTCCCTGTAACTCCCCGCAAAAAAAGGAAGATCAGGAAAAGGACAAAATACCGCACAGATGAGGTGGAAAAACCCTCTGATAAAAAAATACTACCCGCAAATTTTGAGAAGTAATACCAGGAGAGAATCATAGAAAGCGAGAAAAGAAAGGAGAAAATGAGTAACTTACGCAATTCTTTTCTCTGGGAAAAGATAAAAGAAAAGAGGTTTCCACTCATGGATAAATTTTACTAAAAAGAGAAAAAGGGGGAAATACCCCCCTCAGTACTCAAGATTCTTTCCAGATCCGACCTTTTCCCTGAAGGTGTAGTAGGTCCAGATCTGATATGCAAGGACCACCGGAACAAGAATTATGGCCACTATCAGCATTGATTTGAGTGTATACTGGCTTGAAGATGCATTGTAAATTGTGAGACTGTACTTTGGGTCAATGGTTGAAATCATTACCCGTGGATATAACCCTGCAAATGTCATTATAACAGCGAAAACAATGGTCAGTGAAGAACCAACGAAGGCAGCTCCAAATTTCCCTTTAAAAGCGTAAATTCCGGCAACAATGAGGGATACAGCAGCTACCACCACTGAGAGATAAACAAGCCACGCACCCGGTGCGGTGAAAATATCGGTATCAAAGAATGACCATATTACGAATATCACTGTAAAAATCAGGGCAAGCCACCACACTTTCCTGGAATATTCCTTTGCTCTTTCGTTCACAGGTCCCTCAGTCTTGATGGCAAGGTAATTGGCACCATGAAAGGTAAAAAGGAAAAGTATGGCCAGTCCCGCAGAGAGAGCATATGGATTCAGAAGAGGAAGCAAGCCACCATGGTAGTACTTATCGGGTCCTATTGGAACTCCCCTGAGGAAATTGCCAACTGCCACACCCCATATCAACGCAGCTATGAAACTACCAATTGAAAAGGTGTAATCCCACAATTTTCTCCACCCCTCACTTTCAACCTTGCTCCTGAACTCAAAAGAAACCCCCCTTATGATCAATCCCAGCAAGATAAGAATGAGAGCGAGATAAAAGCCACTGAAAAGTGTGGCATACCACTCCGGGAAGGAAGCAAAGAGGGCACCCCCGGCGGTTATCATCCAAACCTCATTACCATCCCAGAAGGGTCCAATGGAGTTCATAACAACCCTTCTCTCCTCATCACTCTTTGCAACGAAGAAATGAAGAATTCCAGCCCCATAATCAAAACCTTCCAGGAAGAAGAATCCGATGAAAAGAACAGCAATCAAAACAAACCATATTATATTCAACATCTCCATACCTCCCTTTAATAACCTTCTTCAACTTCTTCTGATGGTTCTGCATGAAGCCCATATTTAATGAGAAGATAGACCTCTGCGACAATGAGCAGAGCGTATATAACTGTAAATGCTACCAGAGAAAAGGCAACTGTACCACCAGACAGGTTTTTGGAATAAGCATCCTGTACTTTAAGCAACCCATACACAATCCATGGCTGTCTTCCCATTTCCGTCAATATCCATCCAAAGGAGCAGGCGAGAATTGGAAAGAAAAGTGACCACTTATAAACCTGAAGAAAAATGGGAGGCATATTCTCGTAACCCCTGCTTTTGTAGAAAAATGGAATTATTCCAAGTAACAACATCAGAAAACCAAGTCCCACCATAAGTCTAAAACTCCAGTAGGAAATATTTACAGGCGGAATGTAATTCCCAGGACCATATTTCTCTTCCATTTCCTTCTGTAATTCCTTTATTCCTTTAACTTCCGCAAAAGGATTATTGTAAGCGAGTAAGCTTGCCATATAGGGTATCTTTATGTCAAAGATATTTTTCTGATTTTTTTCATCTATTATTGCAAACAAGGAAAGCCCAGCAGGTTTCTCCGTTTCCCATATTGCTTCCGCAGCAGCCATTTTCATGGGTTGCATTTTAAAAGTATGGACGCCCTGAAAGTGACCAAAACCAATCACCAGAATTGCTCCAATCAATCCATATTTGTAAGCCCACTCAAAGGACTTTTTGAAGAATTCAAGATCTCCACTTTTCTTGAGCAGGTGATATGCGCTGAACCCGAGTACAAAAAAACCTGCGGTGGTTATTCCAGCAGAGAGGACATGGGGAAACTGGTAAAAAATATTCGGATTGGTTGCAACCTTCCAGAAATTTATAAGATTTATCTTTCCATTGACTATCTTATAAGCCACCGGCTCCTGCATAAAGGAATTTGCAATGAGAATCCAGAGGGCGGAGAGATTGGAACCGATGGCAACGAGCCAGATTGTTGCTGCATGCAGTTTGGGAGAAAGTTTTTTCCATCCAAAGGTCCACACCCCCAGGAAAGTTGATTCCAGATAAAATGCAAGCAGTGCTTCAATGGCAAGGGGAACACCAAAAACATCACCCATGAATCTTGAATATTCAGCCCAGTTGAGCCCAAACTGAAACTCCATCACAATTCCTGTTACAACTCCCATGGCGAAGTTAATCAGAAACAGCCTGCCCCAGTACTTTGCCATTTTTTTGTAAATCTCATTCCCCGTCTTGACATACCAGGTTTCCATGAGAGCCACAAAAATGGAAAGCCCCAGAGTTACGGGAACAAAGAAGAAGTGATACACAGCAGTAATAGCAAATTGCCACCGTGACAGAGTTAACGGACTCATCTGTCACCTCCCTCGTAAAGTTTTTTCAAATTATAGAATAAACTTTTAGAAAAGTCAATACAATTTTAGAATTGTTTTAAAATGTTCCTTTTTCACCACCACATCAGTTATGCAGAAGAAAAACCAGGGTCATCATGAAAAGCAAATGCAAAAAGGTAAAAGCCTCATTTTGAAAAAATTAAATGTCGGGATAAAATGATAATGCATCATGGTTAAAAATAAACCCTTAATTTACCTGCAGGAGGCAGAAAAATGACCTACTTCAAAGGCACTGATGACTATCTTGTCACACCTGGGCTCATGGAGGCAGTTAACGCCGCTATTATTCTTGGCAGACCTTTACTGGTTAAAGGTGAACCCGGAACGGGGAAAACAATGCTTGCATATAAAATTGCAGAAGCACTGAATAAAAAAATTATTGTATGGAACATAAAATCCACCACGAAAGCACAGGAAGGACTGTATGTCTATGATACTGTTCAGAGATTAAACGACGCAAGATTTGGAGACAGGGATATATCAGATATCAGGCAATACATCAAACTGGGTCCCCTCGGACAGGCACTGAGCTCAGATGAACAGGTGGTTCTCCTGATCGATGAAATTGACAAGGCTGAACTGGAATTCCCCAATGATCTTCTCCATGAGCTTGACCAGATGAGTTTCTACATTCCCGAAACGAGGGAATGGATCAAGGGTAAACACAGACCTATCGTCGTCATAACATCAAACAGTGAAAAGGAATTACCGGAAGCATTTTTGCGGAGGTGCATTTTCCACTATATTGAATTTCCAGATCCTGAATTCATGAAAAAGATAGTTAAGGTTCACTTTCCCGACCTTGAAGAAAAACTTTTAAACACAGCAGTGAAAAGATTCTACGAAATTAGAAACATACCTGACCTGAGGAAAAAACCTTCAACAAGTGAACTTCTTGACTGGATAAGAGTTCTGTTATCCCAGAGGATCTCTGACGAGCAGATTGCAAAGGACCTCCCATTCCTGGGAGTTCTTCTCAAAAAGACGAGAGATGTGGAAATAGCAAGGAGACGACTGGCAGGTGTTTGAAAATTTTTTTTACAAGTTACGGGAAAAAGGGATAAAAGTTTCCCTTAACGAATGGTTCACTCTTCAGGAAGCCCTTGAAAAGGGTCTGATAGGGGACTTAAAAACTTTTTACTACCTTTCCAGAAGCATTCTTGTCAAACATGAGGAATTGTTTGATCGGTTTGACGAAGCATTCATAGAGGCATTTACGGGTGAGCATATTCTCTCAATAGAAGAGATGAGGGAACTTTTTGAACAGTATCCCGTTGAGCACATTGAGAAGATACTTGCCCTGAAAAGAGGTGAGTACAACTACAATCTTGAAGAACTTATTGAAAAATTTAAGAACCAGCTTGAAATGGAAGATGGTGATGTACATATTGGAGGAAACAGACACATTGGAAGTGGGGGTACAAGCCCCTGGGGAGAAAATGGCCTTGCAGACGTGGGTATCAGTTTCGGGGAATATCACAATACGGGCACAGCCATCCAGGTTGCCCGTATGAGAAAGTACAGAAACTACTCTCCTGACAGAACAATGGATACAAGGCAGCTTCAGGTAGCTATCTCCCGTCTAAAAAATCTGATTCCCGAAGGCCCCGAGGATGAACTTGATCTTGATGCCACCATAAGAAAGAGCAGTGAAAATGGTGGAGACATCGAACTCATATTCAGGAAAAGAAAAAAAAATCGTGTCAGACTTCTGCTTTTAATGGACGCAGGGGGATCCATGGATCCCTATGCGCATCTGGTGAACCTCTTATTTTCTGCTATAAAGGCAAGGATAAGAGACCTCAAATTTTTCTACTTTCACAACTGCATCTACGAAGAAATCTATGAAGACATAGAGAACAGAATAGCAGTTAAAACAGAGGAAATTATCCGCAAATATTCGGAGGAAAATTACCATCTCATCATTGTGGGTGATGCAGCAATGGCTCCCTCCGAATTGATGAATTTAGGAGGTGCCATAGAGTACTGGCACTATAACCGCAAACCCTGCAAGGATTACCTTGAGGAACTGAGGAAACGCTTTCCTTCATCTGTCTGGCTGAACCCCGAAAATCCAAAACTCTGGAACAGGATCTGGACCACTGCCATAATTGCATCAATATTTCCAATGTTCCATCTTTCCGTTGAGGGCGTTGAAGAAGCTGTACGTTATCTCATAAAAACTCAGGCAGGAGCAGTTAAATGATAAAAGCACCACCAGGCACAAAGGATATTCTCCCGCCAGAAAGTGAAATCTGGCAGAAAATTGAAGAAACAGCAAGAAAAATTTTCAAACTTTACGGCTACAGAGAAATAAGAACCCCCATCTTCGAATCAACCTCTCTTTTCCAGAGATCCATCGGAGAAGTTACAGACATTGTGGAAAAAGAGATGTACACATTCAAGGATAAAGGAGGCAGGTCCCTGACACTCAGGCCAGAAGGAACAGCCCCTGTTGTCAGAGCATATCTTGAACATCAGTTCCCACAGAAGGATCAGTTCCAGAAATTCTACTACATGGGACCCATGTTCAGGTATGAAAGGCCTCAGAAGGGAAGATACAGGCAGTTTCATCAGATCGGGGTGGAGGTTTTTGGGCCATCACATCCGATGATGGATGTGGAAGTTATTGCTATTCAGTGGAGACTATTTAAGGAACTGGGGATTGACAACATTGAGGTTGTAATAAACAGTCTGGGATGTGAAAAATGCCGTCCTGCATATAGAGAAAGACTGGTCGAATACCTGCGAGCCAACAGAGAGAGATTGTGTGAAACATGTCAGCGAAGGCTGGAGAGAAATCCCCTGAGAGTCCTTGACTGCAAAAATGAAGGATGCAGAAGAGTTGTAAGGGAAGGTCCGGAGATAACGGAATTTCTCTGTGAGGATTGCAAGAAACATATGGAGCAGGTTGAAAAGGGATTGCAACAACTTGGAATTCCATACAGGGTGGATCCTTTTCTTGTCAGAGGTCTTGATTACTACACAAGAACTGTGTTTGAATTTATTCACAAATCTCTGGGGGCTCAGAATACTGTATCTGCGGGTGGAAGGTATGACCATCTGGTGAAGGAACTTGGAGGTCCAGATATACCTGGAATCGGTTTCGCACTGGGGGTTGAAAGGCTGGTTCTCATTTTAAATGCAAGGGGTTTACAGGAAGAGAAAAAACCTTTATACTTCATTTTGCTGGGAGAGGATTCTCTGATGAAGGGAATGGAATTAATGGAAAAATTGAGAAATAACGGGATACCGGTAATGTGGACGGGGAAAACGGGGAGTATAAAAGCACAGTTGAGACTTGCCAATAAAAAGGGAGCATCTCTGGTTGCCATAATGGGAGAAGATGAACTCAACAGGCATTCCATCAAAATAAAAAATATGGAAACGGGAGAAGAGAGTGAGGTTAAATGGGAGGAAGTAAGCTCGTTTCTATCCTCGTACTATTCCTGATAACTCTGTCGACACCTCTTCATGCCACGAGAATGTATGTAACCGGTCTTGTGGTATGTGAAAGAGTTACAAGAGCAGATGGAAGATACAGTTTTTTCAACATAAAGGACCGGCTTTATTTCAAAAAAAGCGACTTTCCCGCAGTGGCAGATTTTGAAACAGCTGTATCTATTGTATCTGAGATCAGAAGAAAGGTTTTATTCAAGGCAGCGATAATGGATAGTTCCGGTAAAGTAATCTCAGTACTTCCCAACAAAATTATTTCTCTTGACGAGTATCCCAAATTTTTTCTTATCTCCTGGAGAGGGGTAAAATTTCCGAGCCCTGGTAAGTACCTGATAAAGATATACCTTAATAACAAACTCCACTACATCTATCCTCTCTGGGTGGTCACACTGAAAAAATAAAAAAATCAGAAGTACTTAATGAGAATTATGAGAATTGTAACTGTGATTGCATAGGCTATAAAGAATCTTATCCAGTCCTCAAAAATCTCCCGCCAGGAAGGCCTCAACTCGTAATATCTTACCTTTTCCTGCTTTTTCTTTTCAGCTTTCTTCTTTCCCATCGCAATAAAACTAAAAATCCAAGATCTTCAAATATAAATATAAATCAGTTTCTCCACTGTCTGTCTTTTTTCCTACAAATCAGCATCTCACCCGCCGTCATCCTTTGGATGACGGCACGATATTTTTAAATAATAAATTTTTGTTACCCAAAACCTCCTAATGGAGATTCTTGAAAAAAATGGCAGCCCCTGAGGGAATCGAACCCTCGTTTCCGGACTGAGAATCCGGCGTCCTAGGCCACTAGACGAAGGGGCCACCTTTTATAATGGCTGAGGGGGGAGGATTCGAACCTCCACTACCGGGGCCAGAACCCGGCGTCCTGCCGTTAGACGACCCCTCATTTGTTGCTTTAATTATACGAAAATCTCACCTTTATTCAAGCCTTCAATCCTCATACATTGAATCTATTATTTCCCTGTACTTCTCATGAACTATCTTTCTTCTTACTTTCAGGGTTGGAGTTAATTCACCACTCTCCCTTGTGAATTCCCCGGGTATGATAGCAATCTTCTTTATTGTTTCGTATGAAGCAAGCTTTTTGTTATACTCATTAACTCTGCTCATGATAAGATCATAAATCTCTTTTTTCTTTGCGAGATCGTCTCTGTCTTTATATTCAATTCCTTTTTCTCTGGCGTATTTCTCAACCTCTTCATAGTTCAGCGTTACGAGGGCAGTCAAATATTTCCTTCCATCTCCCACCACAATTATCTGATTTATGTAGCGATCCCCTTTCATAAGATTCTCTATCTTTTGAGGAGCAATATTCTTCCCACCTGAGGTAATTATCAGATCCTTTTTTCTGTCAGTTATGTAAATGAACCCATCTCTATCCATCGTGGCAATATCTCCCGAGTGAAGCCATCCATCTTTGTCTATTGTTTCTTCCGTTTCCTCAGGCATCTTATAGTACTCTTTCATCACTATTGGACCCCTCACAAGTAGCTCCCCATCCTCGGCAATCTTGACCTCAATGTTCTTCAGGGGTTTCCCCACAGAACCAAATCTGAAATCATCAAATGTATTGGCAGTGGCTGCTCCCGTCAATTCAGTCATACCCCATACTTCCAGAATAAACAGATCAGCAGAATGAAAGAACTGAGCAATCTGTTTCGCAAGGGCGGCACCACTGGAAAGAAAGAATCTCAACCTTCCACCAAAGGCAGCTTTCAGCTTATTGAAGACAAGAGCCCTTGCAATGGAAAATTTAATTTTAAGGGAAAAGGGGATTGGTTCTTTGAACTCCTTTCTTCTGCTAACCTCCCTACCTACAGAAAGAGCCCAGTAAAAGATTTTTTTCTTCAATCCACCCTCTCTCTCCACATCACTTGTTATCTTGGCATACACTTTTTCATAAATTCTTGGAACACTTCCCATAAAGTGGGGCTTCATCTCCTGGATATTCTCCAGAAGCTTTTCTATACTTTCAGCATATGCATTGATGTAGCCCCTGTATATGCCGTACCAGTAAACAACCCTTGCAAAAACGTGGGCAAGGGGTAAAAACATCACCGAGACCTCTCCCTCCCTGACATCCACAACATCCTCAATTGCTTCAATTTCTGCAAAAACATTTGCGTGGGTCAATACCACTCCCTTGGGCACCCCTGTAGTGCCTGAAGTGTAAATAAAAGTAATTATGTCCTCTGGTTTTTTTGCCAGCCCCCTCTCCTTAAACATCTCTTCATTTAGATTTTCTCCTCCCATTTTCATCAGTTCCTCAAGGGTCAGCACAAACTCATCATCAGGTTTATCACCCTCAATCAGAATAGCCTTCTTAATTCGGGGAATATTCTCTTTCACAGACAGAACCTTCTGGAGAATCTCATTATTCTCACAGAAAATGAATGTCGCCTCGGAATTGTTGACAATGTATTCAGCCTCCTCAGCGGTATTTGAATGATAAATTGCCACGGTAATACCACCAGCAAGCATTACACCCATATCAATCAGCGCCCATTCCATCCTGGTGTTGGAAAAGATATTAATTCTGTCTCCATTTTCCATTCCGAGAGCGATAAGTCCTGCAGCTATTCGGGAGGATTTTTCATAATATTCCCTGTAGGTAACATCCTTCCAGACACCTCCCTCCTTATACCTCATTGCCACACTGTCAGGTTTATTCCTGACTCTCTCCATAAAAACTTCTGTAAAATTGTTGTACTTCATCATCCCCTCCTCAAAAGGATTTTTAAGAATTTTAGCACTGAAATTTCTAAATCCAAAATCCA
>JALSQH010000196.1 GCA_026985515.1 bacterium | reverse complement strand
TTTCTCATTTACAATTTTTGTTACGAAAGGAACAAATAATCTGACGGCTGATTCCTCACCATAACTGGCCGGTCTGTCAAATATATCAAATTCGTCAAACAGGAAGACGAGTCGCCTCTTATTCAAATGTTGTTGCATATTTTTAAGAAATTTTTCTATAAAGAATTCACCTTCACTATCAAATTTATATTCAGGATAAGGTTCTTTAATATTTAATGTTTGGAGTATTTTTTTCGCAATTAGGTAAAGAAGTCTTCCCATTAGTTCTTCTGCATAAGGTTGAAGATCAAAGTAGATTGGAATAAACTGCCTCGTGCTTAACTCTTTCTCAAGTCTTTTTAATACAGAAGTTTTCCCTGATCTACGGGGCCCATTAATAAAGATGAGGTTATTGTCACGATTAGCGAGTAAGCTTGGAACTTGTTTTAAAATTCTTTTCCTATCGAAAAATAATTCTGTATCTCCAACACTAGCCCCCACTATATAAGGATTCACCAATTTACCATTCAAGTCCATTGTTCATTTAGATTGTTCACTACTATTATTTATTTTTTCTTTATTACCATCACGTTCGATTCCTAATTTGCTGAATTTCTCTTTCCACATTCTCCGGGACAAGAAATCTCCAAACCCCACCTGACCGTATCTATAATAAATTATTGCAAGAGTGTTTTTATCACTGTTGTATTCAGTCGGGGTAGTAAAAGTCTCTTTACTTTCTTTTATATAATGAATATCAAATCTATTGGGTATGTCGAGAACAAGGTAATTGTAAATTATATTGTGGACTTTTTCGCTAAGAGAGGCCGGTCTTCCAATGTACGCCCTCGAATATAAATTGTTCTTCTTACTTACCGACCAGAAAGGATATGGTTCTGTCTCAAGTTTCCTCTGATTAAGATTTACTATTCTGTTCCCTTCAATTTGAAGAAAAGACTCTATTGATAATTTTTCCAGGCCGGACTTGATTGAATTTTCAATTTCTTTCATCTCGTCCCCTATCATCTGGACTATACCGGTCTTTTTCTCTTCACCCTGTATCACAGGCGACAAAATCTCTGGAGGAATTTCAGTTATCACTCTTTCTTTAATCACATACAACTTTCCAAGGTTGAACGATTTTAAATTATTATAAAATTTTTGGGTTTCTGACTCGAAGTCAATTTCGAGGGGACCTATATCTTTGTGCTTGTTCAAAATTTTACTGATCCGGGAAATTTTAGTGGGAATTTCCTGCTTAACTTCAATTGCAAGTTTTTCCTTCTCTTCATTTACAATCTCCAGAATTTCCTTCCACAATTCTATCTGCTTTTCCCGTATACTTACTGCAAGATCAGCCAATTTTTGTATAACAAAGTCAAGAACCTTATCCCTTTTTCTTTTTAACATCATGTTCAGAACAGTTTTATAATGACCTTTTCTGTATTTATATTCGGACACATATCCTGCAATTGTCAGAACAAAAATAAACCAGAGCGTCTTATTCCTCAATAGAATTCCAACATTACAAGCAGGACTCAAAACACATGCAATACCGAAAGAAATCAAAAATGCAAGGGTAATGGCTATAAATACATCCCTCTTATTCAAACTCTCCTTTGTTTTAAGTAAAATGTAGGCTAAAAAAGCTGATAATGAAAAGAGAATTGAAAGAATGAGTGGCCTTGCTAAAATTTCCTCAACAAAACTTACAACAATAGATCTTCCATGAATACTTCCTGTTAAAAACTTCGTTAATGAGGAGGCAACGGCAAGGGATAAGCTCCCTCCAATATCCTTTATCGCCTGAAGACCAATTAAAAATGTCAAAATCTTTATAACTGGTATGTATTCTTCTGGAGTTGCCTCTCTTTCTTTTTTGAGCTCCTGGACAAGCTGTTCAAAGTTTTTATCCTTCAGGTCATCCTCAAAAATGGAGGAACAATCATAGATCAACAAACATCTCAACT
>JALSQH010000195.1 GCA_026985515.1 bacterium | reverse complement strand
CCCCTGAAGAGGTTTTCTGGTGCCTCTCTGAGGTTTCTGGGGAGGAACTATGCTGCTGCAGGATATACCTGACCAGCTGAAAAAGAGTAGAATCAGGATTGAAACAGAAGTTTTCATGGAATCCATAGTTTAATTTTATTTGTATAAAAAGTTTATTTCCACATATTGCTGAATCAGGATAACTGACTGTGGCTGTTTTATCCCCATTCTGGGGTATCAAAGAAATTTTTTAAGGTAGTTATCGATTAACTTATCATCCCAGTCAGTTGTTTCCTTTATTCCCTTTTTTATTACAGCAAGATATTTCTCTGAGGGTCTGGTTCGTTCATCTTCAAAGCATCCAGTAAATGTGACAAGGGGGATTCCTTTAATTTTTCCAAGTGTCACCTCCACACTGTACCATACACCCTCCTGTTCCTGGATCTCTTTAAATTGTTTCCGGGAAATTTCCCAGAGTCTCACGAGAGTGTAATACTTCACAAAAAACTTTAATTCTTTTTTCAGCTTCTTGCAAATAAGTGTTCCAATTTATCTCCCGATAGGTAATCAGGCATTTGTATGAAATTCCTCATTTCTTATGGTATAATGAAAATATCTATGCAGATTTTCAAGAATATTCTTGAGAAAATTTTGGATAAAAAACCTGCTCATGTTGGATTTGTGGGGGAGATGATTCTGGATAGATTTGTTGTGGGGTATCCTGAAAGAATTTCCCGTGAGGCACCTGTAATTATTCTCAGATACGAGAGAGAAAATCTTGTTCCTGGAGGAGGAGCCAATGCCCTGAACAATCTCCTCTCCCTGGGGCTTGAGGTCAATGCTCTCACAATCGTGGGGAATGACACAACAGGTGAGATTCTCATGGATATTTTTAAAAGTAAGGGAGTGGATCTGGGTGGATTTATCATATCTGAGGGGAGAACCACAACGGAGAAAACGAGGTTTCTGGCAGGGGGTGATGTGTTTCCCCCCCAGCAGCTTTTGAGACTGGACAGAATAACTGAAGCAGAATTCAGAGAGGATGAGAAAAAACGCTTCAAGGGGTCTCTGGAAAAATTGTTAAGAGAAGAGGAAGTGATTGTTGTCTCTGATTATGGTCAATTTATGTTTGATGAGGAAATTATTGAATTGATCAATTCTTTCAGTCACAAAAAGATCCTGGTGGATTCAAGAAAATCTTCCGGGAAATTTAGAGGGCACTTTTTCATAACTCCCAACGAGGCAGAGGCTCAGGAGTTTGCAGAGGGTGAGGGAGTGCAACTCGCATCTGCTTTGAAGAGCAACACAGATTCCAGAAATGTTGTGGTAACGCTTGGAGAGAAAGGGATGGCTTATGCCGGTGAAGAGGGAGAAGTTTATGTTGGCAGATTTGGGTGTGGAAAAGCTGTTGAGGTGTCGGGGGCGGGTGATACTGTCCTTGCTGCACTTGCCTATGGTACTCTTGTTGGGTTGTCCCCCCTTGAGGCAGTTTACCTTGCAAGTGTGGCTGCGGAAGTAGTGGTAAAAAAACCCGGTACCGCCACTGTGACTGTTGACGAGATTATTGATGAAATAAGCAAAGTGGTTTGAAATGGGCAGTGTGATAAAACTTCAGGATATTGAAAAGCTTGGTGAGAAGTTAAAAAAAGAGGGTAAGAAAATTGTTCTTGCCAATGGTGCTTTTGATCTTTTTCATGTTGGACATCTAAGGTATCTGAGTGCTGCAAAAGAGGAAGGTGACGTGCTTTTTGTGGCGGTTAACAGTGATGATTCCGTGAGGAGATTGAAAGGGGAGGGTAGGCCCATTTTCCCTCAGGAGGAAAGAGTGGAGATAATTTCTTCGCTACCCTTTGTTGACTATGTTTTCATTTTTGAGGATGACACAGTGGAGAATGTTATAAGACTTCTCAAACCAGATATTCATGCCAAAGGTACAGATTACACACCTGAAACAGTTCCTGAAGCGGGTATTGTCAGAGAATATGGTGGAGAAGTCAGAATAGTTGGTGATCCAAAGAATCATTCAACAACATCCATTCTGGAAAAATTGAAGGAATTATTGTGCAATGGAGAAAAATAATATAAGAATGTTTTTCGTTAGATACAGATTGCTGATGGGTTACATTCTGGCAATTCTCTTTGTGATTTTTGTAAAACCTGAGAAAAAGCTTTTTATTCCCGCAATAATTGTTTCTGTAGCAGGGGAGGCTCTGAGGACCTGGGCGTCAGGATATATTCACAAGGATAAGGTTCTTGCCAGGGATGGACCATATTCCTTTGTCAGGAATCCCCTTTATCTTGGCAGCTTTCTGGTGGGGCTTGGTATAAGTTTACTTGGAGGCTGGATCTGGGTGATGATCTTTGTCGTTTTTTTCCTGGTAACCTATACAAATTTGATACTTTATGAAGAAGAAAAACTGGAAAAAATTTTCGGTGAGGAATTTATTCAGTACAGGGAAAGTGTTCCGAGACTTTTTCCTGATCCCCGGAAATTCAGAAGGGGAGGAGATTACGATTTCTCCCTTGCAATGAAGAAGCACAGAGAGTGGCAGACATGGCTGGGAATTTTTTCAATTTTTGTGATATTATTTATTAAAACCTTACTGATTACAAAGTAGGCGAGGAGGGAAGATGAAAAAACTTGAGATTTTGAGGAAGAACAGAGTATTGAAGGAATTAACGGAGGAAGAACTGCAGAAATTTTCAGAAGTTGTGAGAGAGAGGCATCTTCCGGGAGGTGCAATTCTTTTCAGGGAGGGTGAATCGGGCAATTCCATGTTTATTATTGCGTATGGTTCTGTGAAAATAATGAAAACCTCCAAAAGAGGCGAAGAGGAGATAGCAACCCTTGGTACTGGAGCGATGTTTGGTGAACTTGCTCTGATTGATGGTTCCCCCCGCTCTGCCACAGCTGTCACTGTGGAGAAAACAGACCTGCTGGAGATCACAAGGGAGGACCTGCAGAAATTTTTTGATGAATACCCCAGAATTGGGTTAAAGTTGTGTCTTGCAATGTCAAGACTTATAACAGCACGACTGAGAAATACAACCAATGATTTGCTTTTCATAAAGAACCTGCTCAAATCCAAAACACCTGATATTTTTGAATAGTCATGGAAAAAAGAGCTCTTGATCGCATTTTTGACTTTATCATGGGGAAAATCGGGGAGGAGAGTAGAAAGAGGGGAAAAATTAACTTACAGTCAGTCATTCTTCACGAGATAGGCCGTGCTGTAAGAATTTCAGAAGTCAGCGAGGAGAAGACACTTCAATTAATTGCAGAAAGTATGTTACAGGTTTTCCCTGTGAGTAAGATTGTAATTTATCTCTACGACAGGAAAGGTGGATACTACACGGGTAGAATAGGAGCTGGTATCCTTGATAAAAGGCTGCTTGACATCAGGGTTCCACGTGATTTTGTATACTCCTTTTTTAATAACAAAAGCTCAGTTGTGGTGAATGTGGAGGATCTCCCTGACAACTGGAAAACAGTTTCAGATCTTCTGGGCAGAAAGGTTCTCTTTCTCCCACTTATTGAGGGAGAGAATATTATGGGTTTTCTGCTTGTTGAGACGCATGATGATCCGGACCGACTGAGTAACGAAGAGAGGAGATTGATTGAGTATTTTGCCTTTATTATGTCCGGGGTTCTTCACAATGCAGAAATGGTTGCCAGTTTGAAGAGGAAAACGGAGAGGCTTGAGGCACTCTCTGAAATAGTTAAGGCTCTCACATCCACTCTCGACATAAAAAGATTGCTCAATCTGATTGTTGAAAAAGCAATTGAATTAACGGAATCCACAAGCGGTTCTCTTATACTGATTGATAAGGAGAGCAAAAAACTTATAATAAAGGCTTACAGGGGACTTCCTGCTGGCACAGAAAATCTTAAACTTGATATTGGTGAGGGAATTACGGGGCTTGTTGCAAGGGATGGAAAGTCGAGACTTGTCAATGATGTGGAGGCAGATCCAGATTATGTTGTTGCCAATCCTGATGTTAAATCTGAAATGGCAGTTCCGCTTGTGAAGGATGGTGAAGTAATAGGTGTTTTAAATGTGGATAAAACCGAGAAAAATGCCTATGATGAGGATGATCTCAGGTTACTGGAAATGCTTGCGGGAAGTGCAACAATAGCTCTGACCAATGCCATGATGTTTGGAAAATGTGCAGAAGAGGGAGATGAAGATTAAAAAGGCGGTTATACCGGTTGCCGGTAAAGGAACAAGGTTGCTTCCTCTTACAAGGGTTATCCCCAAGGAAATGTACCCGATTATTGATCGTCCATCCATCCAATATGTTATAGAGGAACTCATCGATTCCAGAGTGGAACAGATTGTACTTGTAACTGGCAGAGGGAAGCATCTGATTGAGGACTACTTTGACTATACTCCTGAAATAGATTTTCACCTTGAAAAACATGGTAAAAATGATCTTCTTGAAGAATCGAAGAGAATTGCAGAACTTGTTGAAATAATTTCTGTGAGGCAGAAAGTACCTCTGGGGCTGGGTCATGCAGTTCTTCAGGCAAAGAATATAATTGGTGACTCCCCCTTTATTGTGGCTTTGCCAGATGAAATTTTTGCTGAAGTTAATGCCACCAGACTGGTTACATCGACATGGGAGAAATTTAATGAGCCTGTTATACTTTCTATGGCTGTTGAGAGGAAGGATGTTTCAAAATATGGAATATGTGAAATTGGAAGATGGTATGATGAAAGAAGTTATGAGATAACGGGAATGGTTGAAAAGCCCTCTCCCGATGAAGCTCCTTCCAGCCAGGCAATAATAGGCAGGTACCTGCTTCCTCCTGAGATTTTTGACTATCTTGAAAAAATCCCCCCCGGTAGAGGAAATGAGTATCAGCTGACAGATGCAATGGACATGTTTCTCAGAGAAGGAGGGAAGTTTGTTGGTGTTGAGTATAGAGATGGCAGGAGATTTGATGTGGGTAATAAAAGGGGGGTTGTGGAAGCCATTGTTTACTTTGCGCTCCAGCGTGAGGATCTCTCTGATATCAGAGAAATTATCAAAAACTGGCTCTGATTATGCGGGCATCTGTTGCCCTTGATTTACCTGTTTTTAAATTCTATTACTACAGGGTGCCTTCATCTTTAGAAAAAGTTATACATCCAGGTTCCAGAGTACTTGTACCTGTTCGCAGCCGAATGGTAACCGGAATTGTAATTGATATTGATGATGAAAAGGGTTCAGAAGAGTACAGTGAAATAGCCGATCTCCTCGATGAAGAGCCTCTCATTCCATCTGATCTGCTTAAGCTCCTACTGTGGGCGTCAGAATTTTATATTTATCCACCCGGTCAGGTGATACACGGAGTTATACCTCCTTCTATGAAGGTCCAGTCCAGTTCATACATTTCCAGGGGTGAAAGATTTGATGAGCTCAAGTATCTTGATGAGGTTGTATATAATTTCTTCAGCCACCGGAGAAGTGTCAGGCTTTCAACCCTTGTTAGGGGTACAGGGAGAAGTTACAGCAAAATTATGAAATATGTTGCCAGGGGATTTCTCTCAAGGGGAGAGAAAAGGAAAGGGGAAAAGTTCAGGGAAAATTTTTACAGATTGAAGGAGCATGATCCCTCTCTAATTAGAGGAAAAAAGGAAAGAATTGTCGTTGATTTTCTTAAAGGTGAAGAATGGATAAGTGAGAAGGAATTGAAGGAAAAATTAAAAGTAACCACTGCACAATTAAGGAGGCTCATTGAAAAAGGTGTCGTTGAAGTCAAAAGTGAGTATGTTTTAAAACCTCTTTCCTGGGCAAAGGATGACGTTGAGGTTTCCTATGAGCTTACTGCGTCCCAGAGGAAGGCTCTTGCTGAAATAGAGGAGATGTTCAAAGAAAAGAGGATTGTTCTTTTGAAAGGTTATACCGGTAGTGGTAAAAGTGTCATCTATCTGAAGTTGATGGAGAAGTATCTTGACAGAGGGCAGAGTGTCATATTTCTTGTTCCTGAAATTTCCCTTACTCCACAGTTGATCAGGTTTTACACATCTGTCTTTGGGGATCAGGTGGCAGTTTTCCACAGTGGCTTGAATGAAGGCGAGAAATTCTCCGAATTTATGAAGATAAGAAAAGGAGAAAAAAGAATAGTGATAGGTGTCAGATCAGCCATTTTTGCCCCGGTTGTAAATCCCGGTTTGATAATAATAGATGAAGAGCATGAGTCCACTTACAAGCAGGAGGAGGGTTTCATCTATCATGCAAGGAGTGTTGCATTTAAAAGGAGTGAGATAACCGGAGCCAATCTACTTCTGGGAAGCGCAACGCCCTCTGTGGAATCTTACCATGCGGCAAAGAAGGGAAAGATAGGGCTTGTTGAGATAAGGGAAAGGTATGGGAAAAGCTCTCTCCCGGTTCTGAAAGTTGTGGATATCCGTGGAAAAGATTTACACTTTGGTGTTTTTTCAGATGAACTTTATAGAGGTATAAAGAAGAGACTTGAAAACAGGGAACAGGTGATGATTTTTCTCAACAGGAGGGGATTTTCAACTTCAATAATATGTGAGGAGTGTGGAGAAGTTATTAAGTGTCCCAATTGTTCTGTACCCATGGTATATCATAGAGAAAGTGGCCGACTTGTATGTCACTACTGCAACTTTTCCCGTGAAGTGCCTCCCTACTGTCCAGCGTGTGGAAGCAGCAGATTGAAGGAGATTGGTGCTGGTACAGAGAGAATTGAAGATGTTTCAAAGCTGCTCTTTCCATCTGCGAAGGTGGCAAGGTTTGACAGGGACAGTATCAGGTCAAGGAAAAAGTATGAGGAGATTATTTCTCAGATGGAAAGAGGGGAAATAGATATACTGGTTGGTACGCAGATGGTTACAAAAGGTTTTCATTTCGAAAATGTCACCCTTTCTGGTGTGGTACTTGCTGATCAGACTCTTTTCATGTCGGATTTTAGAGCTGGTGAAAGAACATATCAGCTTATAACACAGATTACCGGAAGGGCAGGCAGGGGTGAAAAAGGGGGGGAAGCAATTATTCAGACCTATAATCCTGAACATTTTGTGATTCAGAATATAGGTGAGGAAAACTATGAGAAGTTCTTTGAAAATGAGTTAATGATAAGGAAGGCAGGTAATTATCCCCCTTTTGCAAGGTTGCTCCTCTTCGTTGTATCTGCACCTACAGGGGAGGACGCAGAAAGATACGCAGGGATACTTTTCTCACAGTTGAGGGAGATAAGAGAGAAGAACAACCTGAATTTTCTGATTCTTGGTCCTGCCAGGAATCCGATATTCTATCTCAGGAGAAGATACAGATACAACATTCTTCTTAAAGCACGGAACTATCAGGTTCTTTCCAGGGTGGGAAGGATAATTTTTGAAGATAAAAGGAAAGTTTTCCCGGCGTCTGTTAAAATTAAAATTGACCTGGATCCTTATTCGTTTATATAGATTATGTGGTTCCTTTCAATGCTTACTTCACTGACCCTGAAGCTTGTCTCTGATGTATCGATGAAAGGGAGAGGAATATCCCTCATCTCTGCAATCTCTTCAATTTCCTCCATATTTTCCCAGTCTCCCCTGTGCCACACATCAACGTAGCCCTTTAGCATTCTGAAAAACTCGGGGTTCTTGCCGCAACTGTGAAGAAAAAAGAGTAGACCATTCTGGTGAAGAAGATTCCCCACTTTTATGTAAAATGGAAGCAATTCATTCTCAAAAAATTCAGGAGAAAACCAGGGCCTTGAGTAACCAAATTCATCCTGAAAAAAAATTGCATTAAATCCCCACATTTTTACTTTCCGTATGAGGGGCTCCACTTTTGCCAGAATGGATGAAGCGAAGGTTTTTATGAGAGAAAAGTTAATTTCTCTGAAATCCCAGTTATAAAATTCAAGGAAACATTTTACAAAGAGACAGCCGCCATCTATTACTTTAAATTTCCCTTTAAATTTTTTCGTATCGAAAACAGGGGTTCCCGAGTAATCAGGGAAAAACCATCTGTGACTGGTGGTACCAAGGTCATCCGGTGAATTCTTGACAATTGTTCTTCCATACAGGTCAGTACATTTATAGGGAAAGTTTATTTCTATCCCGGTTGTTCGTCTGAGAACATTATACTGATGTTTTCCAAAAAAACAGCAATCTTTTCTCAAACAAAGGGGATAAATTACAAGATCAGAATTTTCCGGATCATCAGTGATTACTAATTTCCCCCTCTTTTTTTCCGTAATTATTGCGTAAATGTCCTCTATTGTGAGGTTTGAAGTTGTCTTCATTGCTGAAGTACTCCTTTAATTCTCCGACAGCTATACCTCCAAGGAAAATTATTGCGATGAGATTTGGCAGAGCCATAAAGCCATTGAAAATATCAGATATGTTCCATACCAGTTTCAGCTGGAGAACTGCTCCTGTAGGAATAAGAATGACCCATATTAGTTTATATATCTTAATTGTCTTTTCCCCCGGTATAAGGTATTCAATCCCCTTCTCACCATAAAAATACCATCCAATGAGAGTGGAATAGGCAAAAAGGGCCAGAGATAACGAAACTATAATTCTCCCGATGTATGGCAGGCCAGAGTCAAAGGCCCTTGCAGTCAGAGGTGCACCATCAATTCCTGATGAGTAGAGTCCGGAAACCACAATCACCAGTCCCGTCAATGTGCATATTACGAGGGTATCTATGAAGGGTCCCAGCATCGCAACCAGCCCCTCCCGTGCCGGATGATTTGTCCTTGCAGCCGAATGAGCCATTGGTGCCGTTCCCAATCCTGCTTCATTGGAGAAAACACCTCTGGCAATTCCCATTCTCATTGTGTAAAGCACAGCGCTTCCCAGGATGGCACCTCCTGCAGCTCTTCCAGTAAAAGCAGATTCAAAAATCATTCTGATGGCAGGTATGAATCTGTCAATTTTAACTAACAGCACTATAATAGCCCCTGCAATGTAAATCAGGCTCATTATGGGCATCAGCCTTGCAGCCACCGCAGCTATTCTTCTGATCCCGCCTATTATAACATATGCAGTGAGTATGGCGAGGATTATTCCAGTGACCAGTTTGAAGGAGAATTTTCCTGTGGGAGAAAGAGGAAAGAGGGATGCAAGAACATCAGCAACGGAATTGGATTGAACCATATTGCCGATACCGAATGCTGCTATGGCAGTACTGAGGGCAAAGAGAAAGGCCAGCCATTTTGCATTATAATTGTAGACATCTTTAAAACCCATTTCAATGTAATACATTGGACCACCCATAACTGAGTCCGGTGTCAATTTTCTGTACTTAACTGCAAGTGTGGCAGATACAAACTTTATCGCCATTCCAAATATTGCTGAGATCCACATCCAGAAAAGAGCACCTGGACCGCCGGCAGCAATGGCTGTGGCAACTCCTGCAATGTTTCCTGTACCTATGGTTGCCGAAAGAGCAGTTGAAAGTGCCTGAAAATGGGTAATGTGTCCATGATGATCAGGAGAATCAAATTTCCCTGATATGAGTTCGATGGCGTGTTTGAAACCTCTTATCTGTATGAATCCTGTTTTGAGTGTGACGTAGACCCCCGTCAGTAAAATGAGAATTAGCATGGGGATTCCCCACACAATATTGGAGAGTATATTGATAACCTGTTCCATTGCTCCCCTGAATTTTTTCATATAATTTTATTTCGAGATGTTGTTTTGTCAAAAGTAACTTGAGCTGTATAATAATAGAAACCGGTTCTGGAGGAAAGATTGGCAAGGTATTTCAATTTTGATGAACCTTTTGAAATCAGAATTGATAAGGATGGTAAGTGGTACCACAACGGGAGAGAAATAACGCACCCGGGAGTATTCAGGTATCTTAATTCTGTTCTTGATGTTGATGAAAAGGGGTATTTTCTCAGAGACGGGGAAAGAAAGTTTTATATCGAAGTTGAAGACGCACCATTTGTGGTAAACTCCCTTGTAGAGTGTGACGGGAAAATCTGCGTTCTGCTCAATGATGGGACGCAGGAAGAACTTGATCCGGAGAGTTTAACCTTCAGGGATGAAGTGGTTTATGCAAAGGTTAAAAATGGAAAATTCCCTGCACGATTTTCAAGAAAGGCACAGAATCAACTTTACCAGATGATAGAAGAGGACAACGGTAACTTTTACCTCAGTATAAATGGGAAAAGGGTTAGACTTGAAGTTTAAAGCTATTTGAGAATTACGAACTCAACTCTTCTGTTCTTTTCCCTTCCCTCTGGTGTGGAGTTATCAGCAATCGGGTTTGCCTCTCCATATCCCTTTGGGATAAGTCTTTTCTCATCAATTCCCATTTTTACAAGATAATTTTTCACCGCTTCAGCCTGTTTCTGTGTGAGTTTCTTGTTGAGAAGAGAAGGTCCCTGGTTGTCAGAGTAGGCCTGAATTTCCACTTTCTTTATCTCTGGGTGCTTTTTCAGAAAGTTTGCCAGAAGGTTCAGGAAATAAAAACTATCCTCTGTGATCTTATCTGTACCGGTTTTGAATTTCACTTTACCCGGCAGGACTATTTTATTTTTTACGATTTTTACAGTTGCTTCTCCACCCTTTTCACCCTGTTTGTTCAATCTTTCAAGATGGAATTCCTGAAGTGTTTTCTTGCCTTTCAGTACCGGAACTCTGTAGATCTTTGCTTTAAATCCAGGTGCTGAAATCTTTATGTCATAGGTGCCAGCAGGGAGTTTGATAAAGAACTCTCCAGTCTTTGGATCCACTTTAACTGTTGGAATCCGGGGATCAGCAAACTGAATTGTGGCTCCAGGAATTGGATTTCCATTCATGTCAAGGACCTTTCCTGCGAATGCCCCAATTCTACCCTGTTTTACAAGTTTGAAGGTTACTTTTGTCTTCCTACCCGCCAGCACAGGGATTTTAAATCGTCTGGGAGCGTAACCCTTTGCTGCGACTTCTATTTCATATTCGCCAGGTGGCAGGATCTTTGAAAATTCCCCTGTTTCTGGATTGGTTGTAATTTCAGGTATATTGCTGTTTATGAATCTTATAACAGCAGCCAGGGGTTTCCCTTCATAAGAAACGACTTTTCCTGCAAAGGCACCAATTTCAGGTCCTTTAACAAGCTGAAATTTCACCACAACTTTTTTCATTGCCTCGACAGGTACTTTGAATGCCCTTGGAGCATATCCTCTGGCTTTGACGAGAATTTTATATACACCCACAGGGAGCAATTTCTCAAATTTTCCATCTTCGGTAGTTTCAAGGGGAGGAATGTTCGTTTCCAAGAATTGGAGAGTTGCTTTGACAGGGTTGCCCTTATTGTCAACAACCTGTCCGGCGATTGCCCCCATAGCCACCTTTGCACGGGAGATCTTTGAAAGAAGGATCTTTTCCGTGATCACTTTGTTGGAAATTATTTTTGCCTTTATGATCTTTGGAACATAACCCTTCTTTTCAATTTTGATTATTACTTCGCCTGGCATTAACTTGTAAGATTTGAATTCCCCCGTTGTCAGATCAACAACCTGTTTGCTTAGCTGTGGCTGATTAACATACTCAACTATTGCACCCCCGACTGGCATCCCTGTATCTACATCAATAACAACTCCCTTTATCTGTCCCCTTATGTCAATAACTCCTCCCTGAGTGGGTGAATAGATGTAATCCATTCCAAAGAGAATCTGATAGTTGGGAGCGACCTCTTCTTTGTTGAGGTCTCCTGTGGCTTTCGGAGGAACATATCCTTTCTGAAAAAAGTCAAGGTCGAGTCCCATTGTTAGAGTCAGGTAGTCCCAGGGATTCAGTTTCCCACCGAGAGTTATTCTCATGGGGCTCTGCAGGAATGACCTGTGCGCAAATACCTGTTCAGTTGTATATTCAAAGATTAGTGAATAAAAATCATGGGGATATTCAACTCCAAGTCCAAATTTTATCTGGTCACCCTCAGTTATGTGGTATCCAATTACTCTGCTCCAGTAGAGAGGTCTTATGTTTCTGGTTAAAGCCCAGGAATTGTCAATAAGGTATCCAAGATTTAAAACTCCATAGAGGGGGATTCTGGTTTTTTCCCATTTCTGAAAGTTCATTTCAAACAGTGCATCGATTTCCATTGAGGTTGCTCTTAAAGTGCTTCCAAAGTTTCCAAGTCGTGTTGGAAAGGTAAGTTCGAGTCTGCCACCAACAGACATGAAAGTGTACGGCTGAATGTTGTATGCTCCTTTAACACCAATGGTGGTATCTCCGAGAACCTGGAGCAGTTCTGCAGGCTTAATACCATAAGGATCTTCACCGATTTTGTGGGCTGAAGCAAAGCCCCGGAGATAAACCTCTATATAATCCCAGGGAGTGTATGAAAAGAAACCTCTCGTTTCGAGATGGGTATGGGTTCTGTCTTCTATGAATTTTTCCATATAGTAGAAACCCATGTTCAATCCAAGCCTGAAGGAGTAAAGGGGTGGAATCCTGGTATCACTCAATCTTATCAATCCGGAAGTACCATACAGATTTGCTGATAGATAATCCCCTTTTCTCTCTTTGGGAAAACCTGTTATTATTGTGTTGCTGTAACCCCTGGGTCGAACTACCTTTACCGAAGTTGTTTCTTCTTCTCCCTGTCTGACTTCTGTTTTTTTCTTTCCCTCCGGTTGAGTGGCTTTGCCCGAATAAGCTTTTGATGGGGAAGTAATGGGAGAAGGAGCAGTGGCGGAAGAGGTATTTTGTGAGGGGAATGCTCTGTTTTCTGACACTGTACTCTGCCGGGGATAATTGTTACCCTTACCTGCTGGTCCTTTTTCTGCCCTGAGGACCCGGGGAGAAGAAAAAGTTACGATAAAAACCCAACCTATTAAAATCAGTAAGGACTTTTTTAACATAAAATTCCTCTTGACTTTTTAAATTCATAACACATTTCTCTAAAAAAATCAATATGCACAATCTATGGGCGTTTTTTTGTTTTATTTGATAAACTCAGCAAGAAATTGTTTACTTCTGAGTGGTTTTTCGATGATTGTTTCCCATATCCTTATGATTTTATCCAGTAAATTTTCGGTTCCGGAACACCATTCTTCTGATCCCTGCAGGCATGTCACTTCATTCTCTGTGAAATATATTCCTTTCTGGTGACCCTTTTTAAAACAGGCGGGACATACAAAACCTTCACCCGGTATAAAGAAAGCTGTGGTCAGAGATTTTCCACACAGTCTGCACTTTTCTGGTGGAACAGTGTATCCTTCAAGAATCAAAAGATTGAACAACTGCAGGGGAAAATCATTTTGAGGATTTTCTTTCTTTTCTATTTCTTTCAATACCTGGAGAAGGAAATTAAAAATGGCCGGTTCTCTTTTACCCTCGGGAAAAGATTTGAGAATGATTTCAGTAATCAGCTCTGATAAAGCTATTTTTTCAAGGGAGAGCAGCAGATTCTCATGAGGGTCAATGAGGGATATATCTTCAATAGATATGTATGAATTGTAAATTTTTGCCTGAAATCTGACATGAGAGAATTTTTCTCCCTTTCCACCGATTCTCTTTCTACTTTTTGCACCTGAAAATCCAATTGCTGTCAGGAGTCCATGCTCCATGGAGAGTATTTTGAAAAGTAAGTCTTTTTCTTTAACAATCCTTTTTTGGAGAATGATACCTTCATCAGATATAAGATCAACTACCATTTGAACATCTTATTTATTTCTGTGAGTGTACTGAGATTTGATAGTAGTTTTTCTTTACTTGTTTTTATCTCATTGACAACCGATTTGAGTGAAGCAAGATTGTTTTTGAGACTGGAAATAGCTTCGTTTTTCCTCTTCATTCCGAGATTCAGGTAGTTCAGATTTTTGTTAATTTCTTCAAATAGCGGGAGGTTTTTTCTGTAGTTCTTTTCCAGGGTTTCATAGGAAGCAAGTGAGGTTATAATTGATTCTTTGAGTCCTCCAGAGATATTGAAAAGTTTGTTTATTGCATCTTCAAGATTGGTGAGTTCAGAAAGCAGATTGTGGAAGGCTGCATCCAGACCTTCAAGGCCCTTTTTACCCTTCCAGAATCCCGATTCTATCTCCTGAAGGGTTTCTTCGAGATTCACAATATCATGTGAGATGGATTTTAGTTCTTCTCTCAAATTGTTGGAGAGTACATGTGCAATTTCACTGTTGTCTTTCATGCTGTTTAAGGTCGCCTTGATGTCTTTGAATTGTCTTACCGATAGATCTATTTTGCTGAATATTTCTGTTTCAACGAAAGATATCCAGTCAACTTTTTCTTTGATACCCTCTGTAATACTGAGAGTCCTCTGGGTGAGTTCCCTCATTTCTTCAGCAATGATTGAAAAATCCCTGCTGTAGTTTTCCGATGATGCAGCAATGATTGCAGCGTTAAAGGAGATAAGTTCAGAATTTTCAGAAAGTGATCCTATTTTTATGGCGAGTTCTTTTGCCATTGCAAGGTTTTCCCTGAATACCTCCATGTCTCTAACAAGGCTGGAGAAGACAGGCTCCAGCGTTGTGACTGATAGGGAGAGTTCTTTTATGATTTCTTTGAAGGAAAGATGTTTGTCATGTATGGATTCATTTTCCTTTCCAATTTTTTCAAGGAGAAATTTCTGGGAGTTGATGTGATTTACGAGATTGGTTATCTTTTTCTCAATGGCATCCAGTGCCCCCATAAGGTTTTTTATTGCGTTTCCGGTTCTGTCTGCAATCTCCTTGAGGGAATTTTTTTCAAATTCAAGACTGCTCAGCATTGTAACAGTCTGGTCGTTAAATTTACCGAGATCTGCTAATCTCATTTTCAGTTCTTTCACAATGCCCGCAGTTCGATCTGAAAAGGATCTGAGAGAACTGGCGGACCTGGTAAGTTCGCTTATTTTTATATCCACTTCAGAGAACTCCTGAATAATCTCTTCTGTTTCCATTTTTTCTGACTTTTCCTTAAATGATTCAATGCTTTCTGTTAAGCTTGTTGTCACCTGTAT
This sequence comes from bacterium, assembly GCA_026985515.1. GTDB lineage: Bacteria > JALSQH01 > JALSQH01 > JALSQH01 > JALSQH01 > JALSQH01. Next base: position 15,010 of record JALSQH010000195.1, on the reverse strand, counting down.
CAACTCTGATTCATAGTGGTTCAGTATGTTCAGGATTCTTATTGTGGCATCACGGTAGGATCTCAAAAGATGAGCGATAAAAAACATTTCATCCTCTGAAACGATGAAGATTTTTCCAGTGAGGTCTCCCTTTTTCATCTGCTTCACAAATTCTTTTGTTCTCATGATGGGACGCGATATATCAGAGGAAAAGAATTGGAGGAGTATTATTGCCAGCAGTATTGATATGGTTGTGAGTAGAATTATCATCCAGATTACATTCCCCAGTGAAGTTCTGGTTATTTCTGGAAATTTAAGTACTGCGTAATACTGTGGAAATGATGTGAGGTGGTAAATTGCAAAAAGGGGAGCTCTGGTTCTTTCACGGTTGAATCCATGTTTGATTATTGACTGGAGAACCCGGTTTTTGGCGAAATTGTGTTCTGCGTGAAGGAATGAGTTATTGTAAACATCATAGAGAAAAAGATCGAAATTGCCATCGTTTTCGATGATTGATTCAACCTTGCTGAACTTTTTCAACATCTCAGATTCACTTTTTGCCCTTTCAACAGGAGTGAGAAGTTCTTTGATAATTTTTTCCTCTTCAGATGCAGTGATCTGCATACTCCTTGAATAGGTGAGCATTGCAAGGATGCTTATGGTGGAGAAAAGAATAAGTATTATTGTGAGGTTGAGTTTCGTTCTTGTAGAGATAAGTCTGTACTCTTCCTGTATCTTTTTACCTGGCAGTGTGGAGAGCAGTCTGAAGGCTGTATTTTTAAGTGGAAGTTTGAAAAGATAGTAGAGAAAAATAAAAGCAGCAGTAGCTCCACTTATAACTGAGACCATGATGTAAAATAGTTTGGCTGTAGAGGTGCCAAGTATTATTCTGAGAAAAGTTACGAGGGTAATACCACTGAAAAGCCACAGAGAAAAGGATACAAGGCTTGCTTTAAGGGGAAACTCTAAAATTGATAGAGTGGCTTCTTTTATCTCTTCATCCGAAACAATCATTCCTTTCTCGCTAAGGTAAAGGAAATTATTTATGGGTTTTGATTTCCGGTAATTGTAAATAAGTTGAATCCAGAAAGTTGTGAAGAGAGTCGGGGCAAGAATGTAGAGAGCCGTCTTTATCTCGTTGGCAGTGGCAACTGTTAGAAAGTTGAAGATTATAAAAAGAACGACCACTCCAGTTACAGCAGTTACAGTGAAAATGAGGGTTATCTGGGTGTTTATCTTTAAGCCTTCTTTTCCACCAACCAGTTTGAAGCATTTCTCCTTCACAGCTTGAACCCCGCAATAAGGATCCTTTTCATTCTCTCATTTACATTGCTCAGTATTTCCGTTATGTGCATTAACTCTTCAATGTTGTTTTTTATCTGGCTCGTTTCCTTTTCCTTCTCGGCTACTTCTCTTTCCAGAGCTTCTGTAAGTTTATCTATGCTTTTAAGTGTTGTCTCAATCGCATATGAGTTTTCCTGTAATTCGGTTAAATTTTGATTTAGAAGCTCAACCTTTTGAATGTTAAAGTTGGTTATATTGTCAGCCTGAGTAAGTTCAGATGTAATTGCTTCCAGTATTTCTGAAATCTTATCCAGTTCCATTCTGTATGATTTTATGAGAAGGGATAACTGTTCAATTTCATTTTCTACACTTTCTACAAATGAATCAATTTCTTCTATGGACCTGAAAGTTTCCAGAGTGACCTTTAGAATCTCTTCAATATCTTTCAGAGTCTCTGAAATTGACTCTGTAAGCTCATTCAGTTCGGCTTCTTTTGATTTATCACCCTCCTGCTGAATGGTGGATTGAAATTTCTGAAGAAATTCTATGGTTTGCTCGAGAATGTTATTTTTCAGTTCTGTTAATCTGGTGAGGATTTCTTTTGTGGTGTGAATTGATTCGCCAGATATTGACGCAAGAGCCTGAATCTGGTTGGCCACAACTGAGAAACTTCTTCCTTCTTCCTCTGCGTGGGAGGAGATGATTGATGCGTTCAAGCTGATTATTTTGGTATCTTCAGAAAGTTCGTAGATGAGATTAAGAACTTTTTCCAGCTCTTCCAGTCCAAGGAATAATCGCCCCATTCTGATCCTGAAAAATTCCATGGTTTCTGTGAAGGAGTCTCTTGTTGCCTCAAGTTTTGAATTGAAAATTCTGTTTGAAGAAACATAATTTGTTATTCGCTTAAGTATTGTTTCACAGGAAGTTACAGCTCCAAGGGTGTGCTGGGAAGTTTCTATCAGTTTGTCTGTCCTCGTCCTGAATCTTCTGGTAAAACTGGAAAAGGCTCTGAGTGCCTTTTCTATGTCTTCAAGATAGTTTTCATGCTGGACCAGTTTATCCCGTATGAAATTTGATTGAGAAGTAACAGTTGAAATTACACCTCTTGCCTTACCTGTGGCAATTGTGAGGGACTGCAGCAACTCAGGTGACATTCCGTTGAGTCCCGAATATTCCGTAAGATCCCTGAGAGCTGAGATCAACCTCTTTTGCTGAATCAGGAATTTGGATAGCTGGGAGTAAATTATTTTAAGATTCAGTGCAATCTCACCTGAAGATGAAATGTTTGAAAGCAGTTTTTCAATGTTTTTTTCTGTATGCATTGTAAGTTGTCTCGCATCCGCTATGGCATTTTTGAAAAAGTCGTGTACCTGGTTCAGATATGAACCAATATCTCCCAGTTCATCATCGGTATAAATTACAATTCCCCTGCTAAAATTTCCCCTTTTTACCCTGGCAAGATACACATTCAGAGCATTTGTAATTTCTCTCCAGTCATTTGTTGCAAGAACTATGATTACCCCCACTATTACAAGCATGAGCAGAAAGAGGGTAAAGTAATCCTTAATGACATCAAGAACCTCACTGGAAAGGGGATTCCACTCCTTCCATGCCACAAATCTGTGTCCATTCTGTAGGGGTGGGGAAACCACAATCAGGTAGTTTTCATCTGGCACAATGTTGTCTCTGGTAAGGTGTGACAGACCTTTCTGAATGACTCTGCTGAGATATTCTGGGAGCATTTCTCCCGATATGATATTTCCCCGGTGGTCAACTTCTGTAAGGAAGGCAATCTGGCCAGTTGTTCCAGATGGGTTATTCACTCCACCTTTTGCAACAGCGGTTAGATAGGCTGATTTGACCATTTCCTCCATGAGGGCAAGATCTATGTTTCTCCTAACAGTGTTTACTCTGCTTATTCCCCAGAGCGAGATTATTCCTCCTGAAAATATGAGGAGAGAGAAGAAAATCAGAAGAATTTTTGACCTCATGGATAGAAAAAGGCCGCTCTGGAGCGTTTCCTCCTCGCCTCTGACTGCCAGATACTCACCAATAAATTTTAAAGGCTGGATAATGGAATTTTTAATGAGATACCACTGAAAAAGGTGTGATACAAGAATTGTAATGGAGTAGGTGAAAAATATGAGGAGAAACCTGGCAAAAGATATTACGCCATTTATGTAGACCAGGAATAGAATAATAAGACCCATCACCGTCCAGAATGTGAATGATAGTATGCTGAAATGGAGAGGAGCTTCTTTCAATTCAACGTAGGCTCTTTTTATGTTGTAGGGGTGTAGAGATCTGTTGAGAGATATGGCTTCCCCGATTTCAAGATTGTGATAGAATGTGTGGCGCGCCAGATAATATCCTCCTGCCAGATAAAGAATAAAGATGAGAAATACCCCCAGAGCCACATAGAAAAATTCTATAAATGTTGTCTCTGAAACAATCAGGAAAATCCCCAGGAAAAGGAATAGAGTGATGAGCCCGGAGATGAAAATTCTTCTGCCGAGAATTTCTTTTATTCTATCAAGGTTCATTTTCCCCCGGTCTGAAAAATTTTACCACCGTGCTGCCATATTCACCAGGTGAGCCAAGATCCTTCCCGTTCCTGTAGATTTTTATACCCCCCGCATTATCAACCATCACACCGATGAGTTCTCTGGCTGTGATGGTTATTTTTTCACCTTTATGCAGGTATTTTTCCTCCCAGAAACTCCTTGTTTTTCTGCAGGTTGTATCGGTGCAGTACTGAACATATACAGGTTTCACCCCCCTTGCTATCCCCACAATTTCAAGAATGATTCTTTTCTTTGGAGTATTTGTGGCTGGTGCAGGATAGGTGGTAGCTGCGGGGAAAGATTTTGTATGGGCAATATTTATTCTCATTTTTTCCGGCTGATTCTTTTTATACAGCAGTAAAAAAAGGACGACTGCGAGTATGATTACAATTGCACCTGTAAGGAGAACTGGGAATCTCCTCTTTTTTATAGTTTCCCTTATCTCTTTTTCATCTTCTGCCTCTTTTTCCTGAACATACTGTTTATACATGTTAACCACTTCATTTTCATCAAGCCCTATAAACTTTGCGTAACTCTTTATGAATCCAATCACAAAAACTTCTGCCGGCAACTTGTTGAATTCATTGTTTTCTATTGCCCTCAAAAATTCCATGCTTATTTTTGTAACTTCTGAGATTTCCTCTAAAGAGATTCCCCTTGCTTCCCTTTCTTTTTTTAGATAACCACCAACATCAACCACTTTTCCCTCCAAGAAGTTTCAGGTACTTCTCTGCCTCTTCTGCAATTGGAGTGTCAGGAGCAACCTCTGTTACTTTTTTGAATTGTTTATATGCTTCCTCTTTCCTGTTGAGTTTAATGTAGAGAAGTCCGAGGTTGAAGTAAGCTTCTGCAAATCTGGGGCAGTAAAAAATTGCTTTTTTCAATTGAGTTTCGGCATCCATTAACCTCTGCTCAGCCCAGTAAATCAGCCCGAGATTTTTCCTTGCCATGCACATTCGCGGATTTCTTAAAAGTGCCTGTTTGGTGTAATTTTCAGCTTTAATGTATTCGCCCAGTTTGTAGTAAGCCCATCCCATATTCACCAGAGCCTGCTCAGGTGTGGCATAAAGCAGGTTGCTCAGCGCCTTGTTGAACTCCTTTATTGCAAGATGGTAGTAGCCCTCCTGTGAGTAAGTTACTCCAAGATTGTTATGTGCTTCTGAGTAATCAGGCTTCAGCTCTATAGCCTTTTTGAAGGATCTTTCCGCATCTTTCAGATCCCCCAGTCCCAGATATGCAAGGCCAAGTGAATTGTAGAGAACTGGATCATCATCCCTTATCTTTTTGGCTTGCAGGAAGTTGGTGAGAGCAGCCCTGTAGTTGCCAGTGGCAAGAAATGAAACCCCCATTCTCAGATATGCACGGTACATTTTTTTGTTTTTTTTCACATTATAGGTGGCACAGGAAAGTGAGAGAAAAATTGTAAGACTGGAAATAAGGAAAATTTTTCTTCTCATTTTCAAAACCCCGCAAGAAATAGCAGAAAAACTCTTATAACTCTGTTTTTCTTCATTGCAAGTTCTATGTTTTCAGGTGTCAGCGTTTGAGGTGGTCTGACTATTTGAGGTTGTTCATCCGTTACCTCGTGGATTGTTTCAAGTTCATCTTCCAGAACCTCAACCTCTACAACTTCTCCTTCTTCATTTTCTTCTTCTTCCTTCTCGCTTTTTTTCTGAAACTTTGATAGATCAGCATGAAAAGGTGGAAGAGAGTTCATAAGGTTCACCTTCTCTGCAGAGGGAAGTTTTCTGAAATCTGTGTTTTCCATAATAAATCCCATACTTTCCAGGAAGTAGAGTCCCTGATCTCTCACCTCGATGTAGTTGGTGCGGGTTATCTGATCAGTGTACCTGTACACCACCCCTGTTAGAGATTCTTTGAGGAAGAAATAGAGATAAGCCTCGATTTTTCCACCAAGATTCAGAGTAATTAAAAATGCTTCGCTGTTTTCTCCCTGGAATCCTGGAATCTGGACAAGGGATTCATTGGTGGACCGGTAGAGTTCGAGGATCTCATCTGGTGTGGCACTGATATATTTAATGTCAGGAGCTATGGAATACATTATTCTACTCTGCAAAAGTTGAGGAATTCTCTGTATCTCTCATCAATATCCTGCCTTGAAATCTCAAGTAACTTGAGAAAACTGAATTTTTCCACATTGTAACTGGCAAGCACACTTCCATAAATAACTGCTTTTCTCAGATTTCTTTTTATTTCTCCCTGTGAATCAAGAAACCCCATAAATCCTCCTGCAAAGGTATCACCTGCCCCTGTGGGGTCAAAAACCTTTTCGAGAGGATATGCAGGGACGAAAAAAACTTCCCCACTTTTTTCAAAGACAAGGACACCATATTCTCCTCTCTTAATTATAACATGCTCTGGTCCAATATCTAAAATTTTACGGGCAGCTTTTACCAGGTTGTACTCCTCTGTTAACTCTCTGATCTCACCCTCATTAATTGTAACAGCATTAACCCTTGAGAATACTTCCATTACCTTTTCTTTTTTGGAATCTATCCAGAAGTTCATGGTGTCAGCTGCGGAGAATTTCACATTTTTCATCTGATCAAGGACCTTCAGCTGGAGTTCAGGGTCAATATTTGCCAGGAATAGCAGATCCTTCCGGGTGAATTCCTCGGGGAGAATTGGGTCAAAATTTTCCAGGACATTCAGCTGAGTATCGAGTGTATGGGCTTCATTTAGATTGTAACTGTAGTAACCCTTCCATCTGAATGTCTTACCTTTTTCCACATATAATCCGTCAAAACTTACATTTCTGTCTTTCAAAAAAGATATTTTTCCAAGATCAAAGTCCTCTCCTATGACTGCAACAATTCCCACCCTTGTGAAAAAACTTGCAGCTACTGTGAAATACAGGGCAGATCCCCCCAGAGTTTCCTCCACTTTTCCAAAGGGTGTTTCAATAGAATCATATGCAACTGTACCAACGACTACTATTCCCATTTTATGTACTTTCCAATAATTGGTTTCAGTTTTTCATAGGTTTCCTGAGGAATTTTTTCTTTGGATGTTATTATTGCACCTTCAAGAGCATTCGCGCAGAGGCAATCTTTTCTTTCCGGGATTCTGTCAATAACATTTTCCAGAATTTTCTGTGCCATCTTAATGTTTTCATTGAATCTCTGGATAACAAGCTCCACAGAAACTTCCTCTTCGTCACTTTTCCAGCAGTCATAGTCGGTAACCAGATTCATTGTAGCATAGCATATTTCAGCTTCTCTGGCAAGCTTTGCCTCTGTTGCATTTGTCATTCCAATTACATCCACGCCCCAGCTTCTGTAGAGAATGGATTCTCCAAAGCTGGAAAATTGAGGTCCCTCAATGTTAACATATACTCCACCATCGTGCACCCTGTATCCAAGCTCCTTTGCAGTGTCATAGAGAACTTTTCTCAACACAGGACATGTGGGTTTTGAGAATTGTACGTGAGCCACAATACCATTTCCAAAGAAGGTACTTTCTCTCTTTCTGGTCATATCTATGAACTGGTCAGGGAGAACTATGTCACCAGGATGAATTTCCTCTTTCATGCTGCCAACAGAGGAGATGCTTATTATTCTTTCCACTCCCAGAATCTTCAAGGCGTATATATTTGCACGGTAGTTAACTTCCGATGGGAGAAGGTAGTGTCCCCTCCCATGTCTGGGAATAAAAGCAATTTTTACTCCCTTCAGTTCACCAATTACCACCCTGTCAGATGGGGCACCAAAGGGTGTGGTTATTTCTCTTTCTTCCAGAATCTTGAGATTTTCTATTCTGTAAATTCCACTCCCTCCGATTACTCCAATTTTAACCATTTTACCTCCTCTTGAAGATTTTCCTTTTTGCCAATATACTTATAGAAATTATAGGGGAATCGGGAAATTCAGGCAAATGGGGGATTCCTTTTTTGAGGATTATATCAACTATCTTTTCCGAAGGGCAAGGCTCTTCTTCTACATGCTTATTGCCCTGGTGATAATCCAGTATTTTTTCTTTCTTTTCCTTTTTTACAGGGGGATTTTCCCCATTTACAGAATCTCAGTACCTGAGTGGCTGGTAATTGCCTTTCAGCTGAGTTTTGTTGCTCTTGTTCTTTTTATCCAGTATTTTCTACTTTCCAATTCCAGCCTCAGCCGCTTTCTTTCAAAGGCAGTGGATAAGCCACCGCCTCCCTCATACAGGGGAAATCCAAAACTCTTCCCGCTTATAAGAACCTACACCGTGGTGTTTTTCCTCAGACTTGTTCAGCTAATTGCTTCTACAATTCCCGCAGTTATCGGGGGATTAACCCTTATCACTGGATATGATCCTGGAAATTTTACCTCCTTTACTGTGGTTTCTATAGGACTTCTGTTTTTTTCCATGCCTTCATCCAGGTTTAAAAAGGATATTCTGTCAGTCGGGAAATTCATTGAGAACGGCTCCCCTGAGCTGACCACAGGCAGCAAGAATGTCTCCCCCTTTACTGACTCTGATGAAAACGGAGAATCCTGAATCTATAAGTTTCCTTTGAAATTCAAGAACAGCTCTGTCATCCGGTCTTTCAAATTCTGCTCCCGGAAATGGATTGAAGGGAATGAGGTTGATTTTGACTGGAATATCCCTGAGAAGCTTTTTTAGATTTTCAATATCTTTTTCCCTATCATTGACATTTTTCAGAAGTACATACTCAATCACAATTCTCTTTCTGCGGGGAATTTCCACCTCTTTCAGGGTTTGCAACAGTGATTCTATTGGATATTTTTTATTGACTGGCATTATTAAACTTCTCGTATCGTTGTCAGCTGCATTGAGGGAGACGGAAAGATTTACTCCTGTTTCTTCAATCAATTTTTTTATGAGCGGAACTATTCCCACCGTTGAAACGGAAATTCTCCGCGGTGAAATTGATAATCCTTCTTCCTCAGTTATTATTTTTATGGCTTTAACCACATTTTCATAGTTGTCCAGAGGTTCTCCCATCCCCATGAAAACTATGTTGGTCAGTCGCAAATTTTCCCGTTTTAAAAATTTTACTGCCACAACCACCTGTTCCACAATTTCCCATGGTTCCAGATTCCTCCTCCATCCTCCCTTCCCCGTATAGCAGAACTTGCATCCCATTCTGCAACCCGCCTGTGAGGAGACACAGAGGGTTCTCCGTTCCCTGTCAGGAATTATGACTGATTCTATGATTTCTCTGTCTGGAAGCTGAAGAAGATATTTCACGGTTCCATCAAGTTTTGACCTCTGAATATAAAGTGGTTTTAGTGATGGAATTATGAATCTGTTTTTTACTTCTTTCCTCAATGAAAGGGGCAGATCTGTAAATTTCTCAGGATCATTTTCCAGTTTCTGATATATCCACCTGTATATTTGATTGGCTCTGAAGGGAGGGAAACCATTTTCCTTTAAAAAATTTCTGAGTTCTCTTAGCGTCATGTTTTTCAGGTTGACCATATTTTTATTATACCGGGGAAGAGAGTTGAGGACAAAATTTAAAAGATTATCAGTGATTTCGAAAAAAAGAAAATTTATTCTGAATAAATTAACTTTTTTTCTTAAAATTCATATGAAAAAGTTTGACAAAAGAGATGGAGTGTGTTATAATTCGACTGAAATAATGAAATGGTCAGAAAGGAGGTAATCATGAAGTTAGAAGAATATCTTGAAAAAAGGAAAGAGATCACTTCGATTAGTAGAGGGGATATATTTGATAAGGTGAAAGAGTATGTGGGTCCGCTTTACCAGTTCATGGAGATAGGCTGGTATCCATACTTCAAACCCTTTGAAAGGGCTGAAGGAAAAGTTGCCGTTCTTGAGGGCAGGGAAATAAAGATGTTTGGTTCCAACAATTATACTGGCTTGGCATCGGATAAAAGGGTGGTTGAGTCAATTCAGAAGGCAGTTGAAGAAATTGGACCTTCTGCTACTGGTTCAAGATTCCTGAACGGTAATTTGAAAATACATCATGAACTTGAAGGAGAACTGGCTGATTTCATTGGAAAAGAAAGTGCCCTCGTCTTTGCTACAGGCTACCAGACAAATGTTGGAACAATTTCATCGATTCTTTCAAAAAATGATATTGCTATTCTGGACGAACTAGACCATGCTTCCATAATTGATGGTGTCAGGTTGAGTAGAGCGCAGAAGGTTGTATTTAAACACAATGATATGGATGATCTGAAGAGAGTACTGGAGGAGCTTCCCGTAAATAAGGGTAAATTGATACTTGTAGATGGGTTGTTCAGCATGGAGGGTGATATTGCCCCTGTTCCAGATATAGTTGATCTTGCAAAGAAGTATAATGCCAGGGTTCTGGTGGATGAAGCGCATTCCATAGGTGTATTTGGACCTCATGGTGAGGGGGTGGTGGCTGAATTTGGTTTGACCGACGATGTGGATATCATAACAGGGACTTTCAGCAAGTCCCTTTCGTCACAGGGTGGGTTTACAGCTTCAAACAGAGATGTGATTGAATTTATAAAACATAATGGAAGGGCAATGATTTTCTCAGCATCCCTTACCCCTGCAAATACCGCTGCTGCGCTCACTGCTTTGCGCATAATGAGAGAGGAGCAGTGGAGAGTTAAAAAGGTGAGGGAAAATGGAGACTATGTTAGGGACCGTTTCAGGGAAATGGGGATCGATGTGGGATTGAGTGTTTCTCCAATTATACCCATAATCATAGGTAATCCCGAAAAAACACTCTTCTTCTGGCAGGAACTGTTGAAGAGGGGAATATATGTGAATCCAGTTTTCCCTCCAGCTGTTCCACCTGACAGGAGTATGCTGAGGGTAAGTGTGATGGCTACCCATACAAAGGATGATCTTGATTATCTGATAGAGAGTGTGAGGGAGGTGAAGAAGCTGCTCTTTGATTAACGGGAGGAGATTCCCTCCTGTGGATTTCAGGATCGGGTATTGACGGCTTAATGGGGTGGGGGAAATTTTTAAGTATGTGACGGAAGCTATAGGACAGACGAGAGTGAGAAATTTCAGAAAACAAAAAGATTGGACTGGTGCAGGTTTGAGCCCTCCCTTGCTGCCTTTGCTACGATAATGATAAGAAAGACCTCTGCATTTGCTTTTGGAAAAGCGGTATTTCTAATTAGCTGTAGAAGAAGGATGATTTTTTGTAAAATAACAAGCACAGGCGAAAGCCCGTGCCTGTTAGAAACTTGATTCTAACTGCAGGAATATCTGCTCCATCTTTTTCATCTTGGCAAAGAAGGAGTTCCCACTTCCACCCAGGAATATGGCACCAAGGGTAACTGTAATTCCGTCATAGGGATAGTAATCGAGTCTGGGACCCCCAAAGGCACCGGTTGAGAGATCCTCGGGGAGTTTAAAATTTTTCAAAAAGTATGCGAAGGTTCCACCCTCAACGCTTCCGCCACCAGAAAGAGTCAGTTTGAATTTCCCCTCCATGAAACTCTTATCCAGTTCCAGCATCAGATAATTATTAAGGTTTTGTGAACCCTGCTCAAAAAAGAATCCGTGAGCAAATTGTGCTTCAAAATGGTATCCTCCCTTGAAGATATACTCGGCACCAATAGTGTATTTCAGGAAAGGTTTGTCCAGAACCGGATATTTAGCAGATTTGTATCTCACACCAAATTCCCTGTTCTGAACAATGTAGTTGAGTTCATTGTTCATCATCCACTGGAAATCGGGGTAGATGTAGGTTATATCAAGTTCATAGGGAATGAAATAGCCAGCTTCTCCCCATACTCCAACCCCGCTTATGTCTGCCTTAAAATCTGCCCCAACCACATGATAGTGAGGATAAACAAGGGTTATATTTGATTCAATATCAACGGGTATTTTCTCTATTGTGGCAAGGGCAAGCATCGTGCCAAGATTATCCCCTGGTGCGACATCTTTAAGGGCATTTTGAATAATTGAATTTATTTCACTTTCATTGGCTATTCTGATCTCTGCCTTTGCTGGAAGGGGGAATTCTCCATATCCGTTAAAGTAACTCAGATGAAAATCTGTCTGGAAAAAATTGAGGGAGAGTCTTATCCCCCCTTCTGAGTACTTGGGATAGAATGGGTTGTGGTGAACATACTGATTTAAGGATGAGGATATCTCCATTTTTGAAGCCATGGGATTGTTTGCAATATTTAAATTGTTCATGGCTTCAAGGTCGGGTGGTGTGGGTACATCCATCTTCATCATGGGCATTTCACCTGGTGGCATGAGGGCCGGTTTATGGGCCGGAATCCAGATAAATTGAACGGCATTGAACTGGTTCCATGGTGGATAGTAGGTGAAGTTGAACATCGTAATGGGAAGTCTCTTGCTGAAATCAAGGGGGTCTGAAAGGTCGTGTGGATTGAGGTTGCTTGTGGGATTCAGCATATCTGCAGTTCCCCATTCAACGATCTGCTTCCCGATAACTGCATCCATATTGTCAAAGATGAAGGAACTGATGGAGATGTAACTCTCCCAGAGGTCAACAGAAAAGGGGTCAACACTGTTCCTGTTTTTAAGATCTTCAAAAGTTACAAGATTTGATCTGTCAAAGTACCTGCCCTGAATACTCGCATAGATGGAGACATTATCACTCACATCGGAGGAGATTTTTAAAGTAAGTATATCCTCCCTGTTGTAAAAGTTGCAGTATGGTTCCTTTATAAGAGATCTCAGATCTACTTTTAAACTGCCTCCTACTTCAGTCTCTGCAGAAAGTGAAGCAGTAAACAAAAGAAGAATTATTCCATAGAGAACCCTTTTCATGCATCATCCCCCTTTTCAGTACTTGATATGTCTCTTTTTCAGCATTCTTCTGGTGAATAACTTATCAGGAAGACCCACATCAAATTTTATATCTTCAGTAATAATTTCTGTCTTGTGCTTTGTTAGGTGATTTTCCATAACCATGTGTGTAATTGTCCAGTATTTCCCCACTTTTTTAGTTTCAAGCACTGTCATTGTTTTTTCCAGTTCCCCAGCTTTGTTGTAGAAATCTATCTTTCTGGGAAGGAGGGTTTTTTTATCAATAACCATTATTTCTTTGCTGTAACTTACATCTGCATCTGGTTTTGGGGTGAGTTCAAGGGTTACCGTATCTGCATCTTCTTTCACTATCTTTGCATTGAATTTTTCAGACATTTTGTTCATTGTCATATCTTCATAGGTGAAGTCTGTTCCCATAAAGTTTTCATTCTTCGCTGAGGAGGCTATTCTCCTTATCCTGTGGAAGGCAGGCATGTAGAGGTACATTTCATTCTCTGAAAGACTGAGAAAGGTTACACCCTTCACATCTGCAGGGGAGAGGAATCTTGTCAGTTTCTTATCTTCTCCTTTCTGCCACATTTTGGTTTTTCTGATCTTTTTTACCCCCGCTTTGTCAACGAGTATCATTGTTCCAGTGCTGACCCTGTCCCTGGGTGCATTCATTGTTGCTTCAACTTTCTTCAACCATTCCTCACCTGTTTCTGCACCGAGAAAGGTTGCAAGTACAATTGAGAGAACTGCTGTCAGGATAGCCGTTTTCTTCATTTTCATCCTCCTTTTTTATTTTCTTAGAAATTTCAGTTTAAATCCCAGTACAATTGCAGGATAAATGGTTATTGCTCCAAGAGCACTCCAGAACATTGTGAGTGCGACGAGTCCTCCAAGAGTTTTCATGGGCACCATGCTTGATGCAAGGAGGACAAGAAAGCCTGCTGCAACTGTGACAGTGTTAATCACAATGGCAACACCGGTGGTGGACATTGTACGTGCAATTGCCTCTCTTTCATCAAGTCCTTTTTTAACTTCAAGTTTTAATCTTGATATGAAGTGGATTGTGTAGTCTATACCAATTCCAACTGCAATGCTTCCAAAAAGAACAGTTACATTGTCCAGTGGAATTCCGAAAAGAGCCATGATGAGGAAGTTTGCCATGATTGTGAATATGATGGCTGAGAGGGAGAATATGCCGCCTACGAAGGATTTGAGCTGGATACTGAGCATCAGAAAGACCAGGAACATCGCCAGAAGAACGCTGCTTGCCATATTTTTTATCAGCTGTCTTCTCAATTTCTCCATTATCATGGACATCCCCATCTGCTGCGCTCTGAATTTCACCGGTTTTTCATTCAATGTGAGGTTCAGTTTTCTCACTATTTCTCCTGGTATCCCCCACACCGTTTCATTGACACCCCAGAGGTCGCCAATCAATAGACCTTTATCTTCCTCTGCAACTGAAGCGGGGATCTTCAGTTGCCCAAGCAAAAACCGGGCCCTGATCATGGCAATCTTGTTGGCTGTGAGGTCAATAATTGAAGATGCAAGGGAGGTAAGGTCGTCGTGATCCTCTCCGGGAAACATGTTAATTAGTTTCTCCGCAAGTAAATCCTTTGCACCTGTGATGAAGAGTGGGTAAAATTTGAGAACTTTGTCCTGCTGCTCAGGAGTTAATTCCACTTCTGCCTCGTCGCTGTTAAGGTATTCTTTTACCGCTGAGATAATCTTTTCTCTGCTGTGAGGAGGTAATTTTTCAGGATGGCTCAGGTATTCCTCAAGGAGGCTTTTAAATCTGGCTGATTTTACAATATCAGTGTCAATCCCGGGGTAGTTTCTTTTCAGATAAAGAAGATCATAATTAAGTCTTTCAAGAATATCGTTCAGTTTCCAGTTCAGGATGATTTTCTTTTTCCCGTCGGGAAGATTATATATTTCTTCCCTCTTCACAGGGAAGATGGTGTGGGGCATCTTTTTTATGTAATCATTTATGTGATCAACAACATATGCAATCTTCTTCGTATCCATGCTGTCAATGAAACCCTGAAGCAGAGCTTCTCTGTTGTCTGATGTGATCATCTGTTCAAGCATGGATTGTCCTTCAAGGAAGAACCAAAGATTACCCACCTTATCCTCTGTCTCAGGGATGGATTTGACACCATTCATGTTGTAATTTACCTCTGCCAGAAAATCGCTTATTCCCTGAGGATTCTTTGAGTCTTTAAGTACTCTGAGCCACTTCTCCATTTTTTCTATTTCTTTAAGAACAAATGGATTTTTCAGAGTGACACTCTCCCCTGTGACAAAAATTGAATATGGAATTGATCCTCCAAAGTTTTTCTCCATGAAGATTTCAGCCTCATGGGGAGGACTCTTCTTCGGGAAGTAGTTCATCATGTTAACTTCTGTTGAAAGCCTGGGGAAGAAATAGATGGATGCTCCAATTATGATAGCTGAGAGAACAA
>JALSQH010000194.1 GCA_026985515.1 bacterium | reverse complement strand
TACCATCTCCTGAATATCTACGCCCAGAATTGCTGCTTTTGGAGCCTTTCTCCTAACATTTGTTGTTATGGTCATGAAGGCTCTTACCACTTCTTCAAGATTTTTTATGTTTACAATAACACCTCCAATATCACTTTTATGAAGAATGTCCGGTGATGAAATTTTCATTGCAAGAGGAAACTTGAGTTTGTCCGCAATTTCCACTGCTTCATCAATTGATCTGGCAAGGTGAGATTCGGGGAAAGAAAAACCGTATGCCTTAAAAATTTCCTTAGCCATGACTTCACTGAGATTGAAAATGCCCTTTGACATTGCATCTTTTACAATCTTCTTTACTTTTTCCCTATCAACATCGTTGAATTCTTTGTATTTTGGCTCCGGCTTTTTCAGGAATTCCTGATATTCCACAAGTGCGGCAAAGGACTTTACTGCTTCGTCAGGGAAGGAAAAGTTTGGGATATTGTTCTTAGAAAGCAGGTCTCTTCCCTTTTTTACCAGCAATCCCCCCATAAATGAAGTAAAAAGAGGTCTGTGACACTTTCTGGAAAATTTGACGACTTCTTCTGCTACCTTTTCCGGATCAGTCATGGACTGTGGGGTTAAAATAACAAGATATCCATCGAAACTTCTATCTTTCTTCAATATGTTAAGGGCTGCTCTGTATCTATCCTCCTTCGCATCACCAATAATATCAATTGGATTGAATAGAGCTGCAGTTGGCGGAAGAGCTGATTTTAATTCTTCAATAATTTCAGGTTTCGGAGGAGGCAACTGGATCCCATTTTTTTCACTTGCATCAGCAGAGAGAATTCCTGGACCACCTGCGTTTGTTATTACTGCAAGTTTGTTTCCGCGAGGAATTTTCTTGTGAGCAAATCCCTTTGCAAGGTCAAAGAGGTCAGCCACATTGTGGATTCTTATTATTCCCGTCTGCTTGAAAGCGGTATCATAGGCTCTATCTGATCCTGCAAGGGTTCCTGTATGAGATGAGGCAGCCCTTGCTCCGGCAGAGGTGCTTCCAGCTTTAATCAGGAGTACAGGCTTCTTTCTGGTTACCTGCTGTGCTATTCTTATGAACCTCTGACCATCTTTCACACCCTCAATATATCCAAGTATCACTTCAGTTTCAGGATCGTCTGCAAGATATTCTAGAAAGTCACTTTCATCGAGTACTGCTTTGTTCCCGAGGCTTATTATCTTTGCAAAACCGATACCCTCTTCCATTGACCAGTCAAGGACAGCGGTGAGAAGTGCCCCTGATTGAGAAATAAAGGAGATATTCCCGGGTAAAGGCATTTCAGCGGCAAAGGAAGCATTAATCTTTGATGGGGGGGAAATTATTCCGAGACAGTTGGGACCAAGAAGTTTCATGTTATATTCTTTTGCCTTTTTAACCAGTTCCTCTTCAAGTTTTGCACCTTCGCCACCAACTTCCTTGAACCCTGCTGAAATAACTATAACTGCTCTGTTATTCTTTGCTGCAACCTGCTCCAGACCCGCAAGAACAACTTTTGGTGGAACCACGAAAATGGAGAGATCAATGTTTGATGGTATTTCTTCAATGGAATGGTAAACTTTTAAACCCAGGATTTCATCCCTTTTGGGATTCACAGGGTAAATTTCTCCTTCAAAACCTCCTTCAATCAGATTCTTTAAAATATCATTTCCCACTTTTCCCGGCTCTGCTGAAGCTCCAATTACTGCTATCCTTTCAGGGTAGAAGAAGTTGTCTATGATGGAAGATTTTACAGAACCTGCCATTTTGCCCACCTTTCTTGAAGTTTTTGTATTTTGCTATATTATAAAGTTTATAGAAAGGCCTTGCAAGAAAATATTTTATGAAGAGATTTACCGAAATTGGAAAATTTAATGATTTTTTGTACCTGTTAGGTAACCCTTTTATGCCCATTTATTATTTGAATGGAGGTGAGTTAAGTATACTGATTGACAGCGGGGTTACCTTCACGGGATTGATTGTTGCAAATCAAATAAAAGAGTTTGGCCTGAAGATTCCAGAAAGGGTTCTCCTTACCCATTCTCACTACGACCATCTTGGTGGTATCCCTGCTCTGAAGAGAAGATTTCCTGAAATTAAAGTGGCTGCGCATCCGAGAGTGGGTGAAATTTTGAAACGAGAAAATGCAGTAAAGTTGATTGTTGAGTTGAACGAAAAAGATGAAAAATTTTTCGGGGCTTCTCAAACATTCGATCCAGCAGAATACAGGTTCGAACCATTTGAGATTGATTTCTATTTGAAGGAAGGTGACCTTATAAGTCTTGGCACTATTTCAGTGAAAGTATTAGAGACACCCGGGCATACAAAGGATTCTTTGAGTTTTTATGTGCCGGAAATTAAAGCCCTATTTTTTGGTGAGGCAGGGGGTGTTCCTGATATTTCAGGCAGGATACATCCAGAGTTTACCTCAAGTTATGAAAATTATCTTAACTCACTCAAGAAGATGCTTTCCCTCGAAGTTGAAATTATTGGGCTGGCGCATGGAGGTATAATCTATGGTGAAGATGCCAGAACATATATCGAAAAATCAATAAAAGCCACTGAAGAATGCAAAGAAAGAATCTTACAGTACTACCGGGAGTCAGGTTCTGTTGAAAAGGTAGTTGAGAGAATCTTCAATGAAGATTATAAAAAGGGCACCATATCTCAACCAGAGACACCCTATCTCATAAACCTGAAATCAAGAGTGCGCAAGGTTCTTGAGGTATTTGCATGATAAGGGTCAGATTTGCACCTTCCCCCACAGGGGATCTCCATGTGGGTAATTTGAGAATTGCAATCCTTAACCACCTTTTTGCAAAAAAGAATAAGGGAAGATTTGTACTCAGGATTGATGATACTGATATTGAAAGAAACTTACCAGATGGGGAAACAAGAATTTTTGAACAGCTCAAATGGACCGGTATAGACTGGGACGAAGGTCCCGATAGAGGAGGGGAATTTGGTCCCTACCGTCAATCGGAAAGGATTGGGATTTATGAGAGTTTCTTTGAGGAGTTGAAAAGGAAAAAGCTTGTATATCCATGTTTCTGCGATGATAAAACCATTGAAGAGATGAAAATAGTTCAGAGGCTGAGAAAGGAGCCGCCACACTACGATGGAAGATGCTTCAATTTATTAGCAGAAGAAGTTGAGAGACTTTCGCACACTAGAACACCGGTATGGCGTTTCAGAATTCTTGACAGGAAAGAGATAGTTGTCAGAGATTTTTTCAGAGGAGAAGTTGCATTCAGACCTGTTGATCTCGGGGGCGATTTTGTTGTGAGGAGGAGTAACGGGTCTTTTATGTACAATTTTACCACTGTTATTGATGACGCCACCATGCAGATTACCCATATAATCCGTGGAGAAGATCATCTCTCCAACACAGCCAAACAGGTGGCAATTTATGAGGCTCTGGGTTTGAATCCTCCACAGTTTATTCACGTACCTCTTCTGCTTGACCATGAAGGTAAAAAATTGAGCAAAAGAGAAAAGAGTCTGACGCTCTCTTCACTCAAAAAAGAAGGATATACACCTGAAGCAATATATTTTTACCTTGCCACACTTGGATGGAAGAAGCAGCCATCCAGACCGCTCTTCCCTGATGAGCTTGCAGAGGAGTTTGATCTGCATTCTATGGGTACATCGCTTTTAAAGTGGAATGAGAATATACTTGCAAAATGGAATGAGAAGTTCATAAAAATACTTGATTCAGAGAAACTTGAAAATTATGTGGAAGATACAGTGTCAGAAAGGACAAAAAAATTTCTTTTCTCAATCCCCAGAAAAAGAAGATTAGAATTGCTCGATCTCATCAAAGAAAATGTTGGGAATTTAAGGGATTTTGAGAAATTTATCAGAATATTCTATGATGATCTCCCCTACGAGGAGGAATGCAGAAAATTTATTGAAAAACCCTTACCCTTGCAGGAGTGTGCTCCCGGGAATAATATATTAGAGGAATGTCTCAGGGTTGCAGAAGTTAGAAAAATTGGAAAGAAGAAATTATTCTCTTTTTTGAGGTGTATTTTAACAGGTATGATGTATGGACCACCGCTTCAGGAAATTATTTCCTTTATGGAAGAAGATCTTATCAGGAAGAGGTGGACTAGATTCTGGCAGGAGGTAAGGAGTGGAAGTAAACTTTAAAGAATATCAGGATAAGATAATTCTTTATGACACAATGCAGAAAAAAAAGGTGAAATTCATTCCTCTTCAGAAGGGAAAAATAGGAATGTATGTTTGTGGTCCCACTGTGTATGATGATCCTCATCTTGGTCATGCAAGAGCAGCCATTGCATTTGATGTAATCTATCGATTTTTTCAGTTCATTGGTTTTGAGGTTACATATGTTAGAAACTACACTGATGTGGATGATAAGATCATCAATCGTGCCAGAGAAGAGGGGATTGACCCTTCGGAGGTTGCAGAAAAGTATATCAGATCATATGAAGAAGATATGAATATTCTCAGGGTAAAGGAGCCAACCCACAAACCAAGGGTAACTCAACATATTACTCAAATTATCCAGATGATAGAAAAAATACTGGAAAATGGACATGGATATGTTGTTGATGGAAATGTGTATTTTGATGTTCTCTCATTTCCATCTTATGGAAAGCTATCAGGTAGAAATATAGATGAGCTTCAATCTGGTGCAAGGGTTGAAGTTGACCCAAACAAGAAACATCCTCTGGACTTCGCTCTGTGGAAGGCGGCGAAGGAGGGTGAACCCTGGTGGGATAGTCCATGGGGAAGGGGAAGACCTGGATGGCATATTGAGTGTTCTGCGATGAGTACCCATTATCTTGGAATCCCTTTTGATATTCATGGCGGAGGAATAGATCTTGTATTTCCCCATCATGAAAATGAAATAGCACAGAGTGAGGCAGCATATAAAAAGAAATTTGTTAACTACTGGTTACACAATGGGCATGTTGAAATAAACCGGGAAAAGATGTCCAAGAGCCTGAAAAATTTCATAAGGGTAAAAGATGCGGTAAAAAATTTTGAACCTGAAGCCATAAGATTCTTTTTACTTCAAACTCATTACAGAAGTCCCATCAATTTTACTCCTGATGTTGTCAGATCAATTGAGAATAACCTGATAAGTTTTTATCAAACACTTGAAGCTTACGAAAAGATAAAAGATCTGGCTCAGAATGGAGAAGAAAGAGAATTTTTAAATAATTTATCAAAGAAGCAAAAACAACTTTTTGAAATAATTGATGATTATCAGAAAACTTTTCTTGATGCCCTTTCTGATAATTTTAACACAGCAAAAGCAACTGCAACTCTTTTTCAGTTTTTTTCTGATCTTAACAAGTTGCTTAGAATTCATACAATTTTTCAGATAAAAGGATCAGTTTATCTTGTGAAAAAATTAGATTCATTTCTACAGATGGTAAGAGAAGTTTTTGGAATTCTTGAAGAAAATCCTTCCGATTTCATAGAAAGAGTCAATATGAGACGTCTGAAAGAAAAGGGAATTGATAAAGAATTCGTAGAGGAACAGGTTAAAAAAAGGAGCGAAGCAAGAAAACAGAGAAACTGGGAGGAAGCGGATAAAATAAGAGATGATCTGAAAAAAATGGGCATCATACTTGAGGATACCCCTGAAGGGACAAAATGGAGAGTAGAGTGATGTACTACATCTATAAGGAAGCCACCTTTTCTGCGGCTCACAGGTTGAGGGATTACCATGGAAAATGTGAGAGACTGCATGGTCACAACTGGAAGGTGAGAGTATATTTAAAATCTGAAACACTGGATGATCAGGGGATGGTAGTTGATTTTTCGGTTTTAAAAGAGAAGCTCAACAAAATTCTTGATTATCTTGACCATAAGTATCTCAATGAGATACCCCCTTTTGACAAAATAAACCCAAGCGCTGAAAACATTGCAAAATTCATTTTTGACAGACTGAGTGAGGAATTTAAAGAAAGGGTCAGAGTTCACAGAGTAATGGTGTGGGAAAGTGAAGGGTCCTGCGCAATATATGAGGAGTGAGAAATGAGAAAAAAAGCCATTGTACTGCTGAGCGGTGGACTTGATTCTACAACCACGCTGGCCTATGCAATCAAAAAGGATGGAATGGATGTTTTTCCTCTCTCTTTTTACTATGGTCAGAAGCACTCTTTCGAATTGAACCAGGTAGAAAAAATTCTCAATTATTTTGAGATACCACTGGAAAGATGGAAACTTGTTAATCTTGACAAATCTCTTTTCGAAACATCGGCTCTTGTGAATAAAGAAATAGAGGTCCCCAGAGATAGAGATTTTTCAAAAGAAGAAATCCCTTCTACATATGTTCCCGCAAGAAATACAATTTTTCTCTCTTATGCAATTGCCTACGGTGAAATTATTGGCACAGGTGAGATTTACATAGGAGTAAATGCAATTGATTATAGCGGCTATCCTGATTGCAGACCTGAGTATATTGAAGCATTTGAGAAAATGGCAAATTTAGCAACAAAAGCTTCAGTTGAAGGCAAAATTAACTACACGATTCATACTCCTCTGATAAAACTTACAAAATCTGAAATTATAAAACTTGGTTTGTCCCTTGGAGTGGATTATTCAATCACCCACAGTTGCTACTCACCCGGGCCGAATGGCGAGCCATGTGGAGAGTGTGACAGTTGCAGATTGAGGATTAAAGGGTTTGAAGAGGCAGGAGAAGTTGATCCCCTTGCTGAGAGGTATCTTTCGAAAAAATATTTTCCCGACTGGTGGCCAAAATGAAAGATGTACAGAATCTGCCTCCTGATCAGAGCATAAAAATAGACAAAGTTGGTATTAAGGGACTGAGATATCCCATTGTGGTCCTTGACAGGAAGAATCAGCGTCAACACACAGTGGCAGAAGTCAGCATGTTTGTGGAATTGCCTGAAAATTTTAAAGGAACCCACATGAGCAGATTTGTGGAAATCCTCAATGAGAACTGGAAAGATATTCAGGTAAAAAAGATAAAGAAGATATTGAAAGTTATGAAGGAAAGATTAAACGCTTCAGCATCCCACATGGTTATCAGTTTTCCATATTTTCTCGAAAAACAGGCTCCTGTCACTGGTACACCAAGTTTGCTCTCCTATGATGTTACCATTTATGGAAGCAGTTACCCTGATCTTGATGACTTCATATATAAGGTTGAGGTGCCAGTTACAAGTCTCTGTCCATGCTCCAAAGAGATAAGTGATTATGGAGCACACAACCAGAGAAGCGTTATTTCTCTTTCAGTCAGAACCTCCTCCTTTGTATGGCTTGAGGAGTTGATCAGAATAGCAGAGACATCCGCAAGTTGTGAACTTTTCACCCTTCTCAAACGTGAAGACGAAAAGTATGTTACAGAGTATGCTTATGATCATCCAATGTTTGTTGAAGATATAGTAAGGGAAGTATCAGCTAAATGTGAAAAAGACACCAGGATAATCTGGTATGCGGTCTCATCAGAAAATTTTGAGAGTATTCACAATCACAATGCTTTTGCCTACATTGAAAGATGGAAGGATGAGGAAAAAAGGAAAACATTAGAACCTTATTTGCATGGACACATCTTACAGGTTTGATGGTTATGAAATTTTAGAAGAACTTGGAGTCGGAACAACTGCCACTGTCTACAGGGCTTACGATGTTAAATTAAAGAGAACTGTTGCTCTCAAAATTATCCACAGAGAATTATCAAAAAATCGGGAATTTCTTGAAAGATTTTACAGGGAAGCAAGAATCATCGCTCAGATAGATCATCCATCCATTGTTAAAATATATTCTCTTCACACTGGTGACACCCCTTTTATTGTTGAGGAGTTTGTGGAGGGGAAGAGTCTCAGGGAAGCGATTGAAGAAAGGGCACCTTTCTTCCCGGATGAACTGGCTCTTTTCATATTAAAGAAAATTCTTGAGGGTCTAAAAATTGTTCATGATAAGGGGATCGTCCACAGGGATCTTAAAGCTGAAAATATCATTCTTGGAGAAAGGGGTTATCCAAAAATAATAGATTTCGGACTTGCCCACCTTCCCGGTGTCGAAAGACTTACTCAGGATGGTTCCCTGATGGGTTCAATTCCATACTCATCTCCCGAGCAGTTGACTGGCAAAGCTGTTCTTCCTTCATCAGACATATTTTCCCTGGGAGTAATCCTTTACGAAATGCTCACATCTCACCATCCTTTCAGTGATTCAAATGAGCTGGGAACAATAATTAATTCAATTTTAACATCGAGGCCCAGGCCAGTTCTCACATTCAGGAGAGATTTAACACCTGAAGTTGAAAAACTGGTAATGAAGATGCTGGCCAAGAATCCTGAGGAAAGATTCAGAGACGCAGGAGAATTGCTAAATGAAGTGGAAAAACTTCTCTCAATAAGTGGTGTAGATTGGGAAAAGTGGTATGAAGATTGGTGGAGTGGAAGGAGTACAACAGCTGATATTGAGGAAAAGATGGTTGATTTTCTCAAGTTTAAACTTTACTCTTCCGCAAATCCCATCGATATTGAAGAAATAAAAG